>CADATR010000023.1 GCA_902790885.1 uncultured Eubacteriales bacterium | reverse complement strand
TCCGGAGAGGTCAATTCCAAGTACTACGTTACGGTGGAGATGGCCCTTGCGGACGCAGGCTTTGAGCTAATAAACACCCAGTGGCTGAGGGACTACGAAAAGGTCCGCGCGGAGGCTAAGAAGGCCTTCAGGAAAAAGCTTACAGAAGGCAAGAAAGGCATTGCCGGGGCTTTGATGATCGCTATGGGCGCATCCATGCCGGAGCCTGAATACGAGCTTCCTCTGGACTTTTCTGCGGATGCTGCCATCTACGTGCTTTCCCGCATCTGCGGCGAGGGCTCCGACAGGCAGGTCATAAAAGGGGACTTCCTGCTTACGGAAACTGAGATAGGAAACATCCTGGCCCTGGACGCAGCTTACGATAAGTTCATGCTGGTGATCAACGCCGGCGGACCTGTGGATCTGAGCCCGGTAATGGAAGTCGGCAACATCCTGGTGCTTTCCCAGCTCGGAGTCGAGACGGGATCGGCGCTTGCTGACATACTGCTCGGAAAGGCCTGCCCGTCGGGCAAGCTGGCGACCACATGGGCCGCTTCAGAAGATCAGTGCACCGCCGGAGACTTCGGCAACATTGACGATACAAGATACCGGGAAGGCATATATGTCGGCTACAGATTCTTTGATACATTCGGACTCGATGTTCTCTTCCCGTTCGGATACGGGCTGGGATACACCGATTTTTCTGTCGGAAAAGCCTCTGTAAAGGTGAACGGCCCTGAAGTGGAGGTATCCGCCAGGATCACAAATAAAGGCGGCTATAAGGGAAAAGAGACACTGCAGGTCTACGTGTCATGTCCGCAGGGCAGGCTCGACAGGGAGTCGAAGAGTCTGGCGGGCTTTGCGAAGACCCGTGAACTCGATCCGGGAAAGAGCCAGACAGTAAAGGTGAGCTTCGACATACGCGATCTTGCCGGCTTCGATACAAAGAGCGCCTCGTATGTCCTCGAGAAGGGCGAATATATAGTCCTTGCCGGTACAGACAGTAAAAACGTAAGGCCTGCCGCCGTGCTCGCGCTCGAAGAAGACTTTACCGCACTGAAGGCGGAGAGGCTTTTCGACGGAGCCGACTTCAATGACCTCAGGGGCTTTGCCTCCGATGATTACGACACGGCAGGGGTCCCTGTGACGGTCCTCGATCTTTCGGGATGCGAAGTAAATGTATTAAGGGAAAACAACGGTCCTGAAATGGCTGCGCTGGTCCCTGAGGGGCTGACAGCGGATGAGCTTGCTCTTCTCAATGTAGGTGACTTTAAGATAAAAGGATTTTCGCTGTCATCTGTCATAGGAGACGCGTCACAGAGCGTGCCGGGCGCAGCAGGAGAATCGTGCACCCATCTGACCGAGAAGGGTGCCGGAAGCCTCGTGATGGCGGACGGCCCTGCCGGAGTCCGGATATCAAAACGCTATTATGAGGACAAAAAAGGAAAGCATCCGGTAGGATCCGCTCTTCCTGAGACCATGCTGGATATGTTCCCGGGAGTCCTGAAGAAGCTGCTTGAGAGGGAGCCTAAGGATAAGAAGGGCAGAGTATTCAGGGAGCAGTACTGCACCGCTATACCTATCGCGACAGCGATAGCCCAGAGCTGGAATACGGAGTTCGCTGAGGTCTGCGGCGATATCGTCGGAAGCGAGATGGACATATTCGGAGTCGACCTCTGGCTTGCTCCGGCTCTCAACATACACAGGAATATTCTCTGCGGGCGCAACTTCGAATACTTCTCTGAGGACCCTCTGGTAAGCGGAAAGTTTGCGGCCGCGATCACAAAGGGAGTTCAGAAGCATCCGGGACGAGGCGTCACCATAAAGCATTATGCCGCGAACAATCAGGAGACAAACCGCTATGCGAACAACAGCATAATAAGCGAAAGGGCGCTGCGCGAGATATACCTGAAGGGCTTCGGCATCTGCGTCAGGGAGTCCGATCCTATGGCAGTTATGACTTCGTACAACCTGCTCAACGGCGAGCACACGTCAGAGAGCAAAGAACTGGCGGATGTGCTTTTCAGAGAGTTCGGCTTCGACGGGCTTATCATGACCGACTGGGTGGTCGGCGGAAACATGCTGCTGGTGAAGGGTTCAAAATACGGCACGCCTGATGCCGCGAAGGTCGCCGCAGCAGGCTGCAGCCTCTTCATGCCAGGATCAAAGGGGGACTACGCTCAGATAATCAAAGGATTAAAAAACGGCATTGTCGATGAGCAGAAGCTCAGGGAAAATGCCGGCCGTATCATCCATGTACTGAACAGACTCGGAAAATGATCTTAGTGCCGCGGTCAGAGGAATGCCTCAAGAATGAGCACCGTGACGCAGCCCAGAACAGCGACAGGAAAGAGTCCCTGACCGCACCAAGCGGCTGCAATGCAGACCAGGAGCGCTGCTGCTCCGGCAAGAGGGGCCTGTGTCGCCTCGACTATCGCCGGGAATGTCATGACGGCGAGCGTAACATAAGGAACATAATATAGGAACGACTGAAAAAACCGGTTTTTGATCGGTTTTTTCATTATGAGGGAAGCGGCAACTCTCATTAGCCAGGTGGCAAATGCCATGACAAAGATGTACAGATAGACGTTAATGTTCATCAGTGCCGCCTCCTTCCGTGACATCATCCGTTTTGCGCGGGAAGAGTGCGGCAAACACTGCGGATATCATTATCGTGAGCAGTATGGTGCGGTTGCCCTGTGACAGATCTGCGATCACAGGCAGGTGAGTAGACGCGTACGAGAGAGCGAAGCTCACCGCCACGGCGCCCAGAACGGCTTTGTCCCTGCGGGCAGGCGGTATGATGACGGCTATGAACATGCCGAAGAGGGCAACGCTCAGCGCGCTTACTATCCTTGCCGGGAGAATGTTTCCCATGGTGATGCCGAGAGCTGTGCCGACAGCCCACATAGGAACTGCGGCGATCAGGGCGCCGAATGTATAGTAAGGCGTAGGAACGCCAGGCCTTGCTATGGTGATGCCGAATATTTCATCGGTGATGCAGCTGCCGACAAGAAGGCGGGTGCGCAGAGGCGTTCCCTCAGGCATCCTCTGATTGAGTGCGAATCCCATGAGGATATACCGGGCATTGATGATGAACATCAGGAGCACCAGCTCTGCCAGAGTGGTATTGGTAGCGTACAGCGCAAAGCCCATGTACTGGCCTGCCGAAGCGTATGTTATGAGGCTGGCGAAAAAGCCCTGAAAGGCGCTGAACCCATAATCGCGCGCGGCTATGCCCAAAGAAAAAGCCACGGCAAAATACCCGAGACCTATTGGAATGCCGTGTTTGTATCCCTGTATGAAAATATCGCGGTTGCTCTCCATCCTTATGCCCCTTGTTTTTTATTGGTAAAAAATAATGTATCACTTTGAACGGCCCCTTGCAATGAGACATTTCGCGGCAGCTGCGGACAGAAGGGCAAATAACAGACGGCATATCGATTATTTGCAGTCCATGTGTTAATATAACTATGTATGAGACTAAAGATAAGGAGCACTATTAATGAGCAATAAACGCTGGATCTATCTTGGAATGGGCACGCTGACACTTCTTTTTCTCGGGCTGATTTACGCGTGGTCCATATTCAGAACACCGATTGGAGAGCTGTTTCCTGACTGGAGCATTTCACAGCTGTCACTTACATTTACTATCTCAATGATCTTTTTCTGCCTCGGAGGCTTTGCGGGCGGAGTTCTGAGCAAACGGATGAGCATCAAAGCCAGGATGCTTATATCCGCGGTGATGCTGCTGATAGGATTCTTCACGGTATCGACTATAAAAACGGATTCTCCGGGAGCGAGCCTTACGATGCTGTACATATTTTACGGAGTGTTCGGCGGAGGCGGCGTGGGAGTCGCCTATAACGGAGTTATCGGCACCCTCAACAAGTGGTTTCCCGACAAGGTGGGACTTGCCTCGGGCATCATGCTGATGGGCTTCGGCCTCGGCGGACTGGTGCTGGGCTCGGTAGTGAACTCGATGATAGGATCGATGGGAATACTTCCGGTATTCAGGATACTGGGAATAGTCATATGTATCATATGCGTGCTCGCCGCTTTCATCATAAAGGCCCCTGGCGCTGAGGACTCTGACGCTCTTGCAGCTCTGGCAGCATCCGCATCGGGCGGAAAGGCTAAGGCTGATGCGGGGTCAGAGGTCAGAAACTATACTGCCGGAGAGATGCTTAAAACGCCTCAGTTCTGGTTCTTCACCATCTGGGCCATACTTCTCAACTCGGCGGGACTTCTCGTAATCAACAGCGCGGCGAATATCTCGGTGGCCTTCGGCGGAGCTGCCATTCTCGGAATGATAGTTTCGCTGTTCAACGGAGCCGGAAGGATAGTTGCGGGCAACAACTTCGACAGATTCGGAAGGTTCACATCAACACTCGTAAATAACGCATTCATGCTGGCAGCCGGCATCCTGCTCACGCTCGGCGGCATGACAGGCGCTTATATATTCATACTCTGCGGACTGGTATTCGTAGGACTCGCTTACGGAGGCTGCCCGACCATCACGTCGGCGTACATAAACAAGGCCTTCGGACCGGCCAACTTCCCTACGAATTTCAGCATAGCGAACTTCAGCCTCATCCCGGCGGCCACGATAGGACCTATGATCTCATCGGCTCTCCTGGAGTCGGCCGGGGGAAGCTACAATACAAACTTCTACGCGATAATAGGCTTCTCTGCTGCGGCAGCGGTATTCTGGATGCTGCTCAACAGAGCCAGCGGTGACAGAAAATAAGGGGAAAAGAATGGACTATGATGTAATTATTATCGGAGCGGGCCCTGGCGGGATATTTGCCGCTTACGAACTCACAAAGGAAAACAGCAGTCTTAAGGTGGCGGTATTCGAGGCAGGCAAAAGACTCGAAGAAAGAAAGTGCCCTATAGACGGAGTAAAGATAAAGAGCTGCATCAACTGCCCGAGCTGCTCCATCATGAGCGGCTTCGGAGGAGCGGGAGCCTTCTCTGACGGAAAGTACAATATCACGAATGACTTCGGAGGCACTCTTCACGAGTATATCGGCAAGGACGAGGCCATCCGCCTCATGAAGTATGTTGACGAGATCAACATGTCGCACGGCGGAGAGGGAACAAAACTTTATACAACAGCCAACTCGTCGTTCAAAAAGCTGTGCCGCCAGAACAACCTCATACTTCTCGACGCGTCCGTAAGACACCTCGGAACTGACATCAATTATGTAGTGCTTGAGAACCTCTATAATGAGCTCAGGGACAAGGTGGACTTCAGGTTCAGGACTCCTGTCGAGCATATCGAGGTCATAGACGGAGGCTACCGCGTCATCACAGCCGGTGACAGCCTCACATGCAGCAAATGCGTCGTCTCCGTGGGAAGAAGCGGCAGCAAATGGATAGAGACTGTCTGCAATGAGCTCGACATTCCTACCGAATCCAACAGGGTAGACATAGGAGTCAGGGTTGAGCTTCCGGCTGAGCTTTTCTCGCATCTTACAGACGAGCTTTACGAAAGCAAGATAGTTTACAGAACGGAAAAATTCGAAGACAAGGTAAGAACGTTCTGCATGAATCCGCGCGGAAGCGTGGTAAACGAAAACACCAACGGCATCGTTACGGTAAACGGACACAGCTACGAAGACCCTGCGAAACAGACCAACATGACAAACTTCGCGCTGCTGGTGTCCAAGCACTTCTCGGTGCCTTTCAAGGACAGCAACGGCTACGGCGAGAGCATAGCCAGGCTTTCCAATATGCTGGGCGGAGGCGTCATCGTTCAGAGATTCGGCGACCTCATCCGCGGAAGACGGACAAACTACAAGAGACTTGCAGACAGCTTCGTCACTCCTACGCTCAAGGCAGAGCCGGGCGACCTCAGCCTCGTACTGCCTAAGAGGATACTCGACGGCATCATTGAGATGATCTACGCGCTCGACAAGATAGCGCCGGGAACTGCAAACGACGATACGCTCCTCTACGGAGTCGAGGTCAAGTTCTACAACATGGAGGTCAGTCTCAATGAAAGGCTCGAGACCAAGTATCCGGGCCTGTACATGATAGGAGACGGAAGCGGCGTTACTCATTCGCTCTCACACGCTTCAGCAAGCGGTGTGTTTGTGGCTAGAGATATATTGGGGCAATTCTGATCATCAATGAAAGGAGCAAAGCATCCATGAAAAATGTTAAATGTCTTAAGTGTATCAAATGCGGAAAGGAGTATGAGGCTCTTCCAGACGCTACAACATGCGAATGCGGGGGAATTCTCGATGTCATTTATGATTATGACTACATAAAAGAGAATTTTACGCCTGACGATATATCGTCAAGTGACAACTACACCATGTGGCGCTACAGACCGTTCCTCCCGGTCGAGGAAGATACGGTACAGCCGCCTCTGAGAGTGGGCTGGTCTCCTCTTTATGAGGAGCCTAGAATGGCTGAAAAGCTTGGCATCAGAAAGTTCTGGCTCAAGGACGACGGCCTTAACCCTACAGCGTCGCTCAAGGACAGAGCGAGCTCTATGGGAGTCGCAAAGGCCATCGAGGCAGGGTATGACACGATAGCCTGCTCCTCGACAGGAAACGCGGCAAGCTCACTTGCCGGCAACGCAGCAGCTGCCGGACTCAAAACATACATATTCGTACCTGAAAGAGCACCTATCGGCAAGGTAGCTCAGCTGCTTATCTTCGGAGCGAAGGTAATTTCGGTAAAGGGCAACTATGAGGAGACTTTCGAGCTTTCAAAGGCTGCCATCGATGAGTACGGCTGGTACAACAGAAACGCCGCTATAAACTGCTATCTGATGGAGGGCAAAAAGACTGTCGCTCTTGAGATAGCCGAGCAGCTCGGATGGAAGGTGCCTGATTATGTCGCACTGTCGACAGGAGACGGCTGCACCATCGCGGGAGTATGGAAGGGATTCAAAGACCTCTACAACGCCGGCTTCACGGACAAGCTGCCTAAACTCATCTCCGTTCAGTCGGTCAACACCTGCCCTATAAACAGAGCAGTGCACACCGGAGAGCCTTGGGAACCAATGGAAGAGAACACACTTGCCGACTCCATCTCGGTAGGCGTACCGCGCAATGCTGACAAGGCCATCAACGCTATAATCGAATCCGGCGGTATCCCGGTCGAAGTCACCGATGATGAGATACTCGAAGCCATGAGAGTCACCGGCAGGGAGTGCGGAGTATTCGGCGAGCCGGCGGGCGTTACAGGCATGGCAGGACTCACAAAGCTCTGCAAAGAGGGAAAGATCCCGGCAGACGCAAGCGTAGTCGCCATAGTTACAGGAAACGGACTCAAGGATACAGCAAACGGAATCAAGGCGGCAGGAGAGCCGATCAAGCTTGAACCGGATATCGAAAAATTCCGCGCAGTATATGATGAATTAAACAAGTAATAATTGCAGCCTGCAAATAATTACTATTGACATATAAAAAATTTTTTGGCATCATAAAAATATACGAGATAACTAATGATCAACAGTGAAGATATACAGTTAAAAGCTAAGTATTACGGAGGTACAAAATGCTTGATCTCACAATTAATGAAAAGGGGCTGAAAAACAATATTGAGCGCGCAAAGGCTCAGAACATCATCCTGCCGACCATCGATCAGCAGATGCATCCTGAGAAGATCCCTCAGAAGATCCTCGACAAGCTTACAAAGACAGGACTTTGGGACATTGATCCTGTCAACCTGTTCCGTATCACATGGAAGAATGAGCAGAAGGCCAGCGGCGGACTTTTCCACGGACCTAACTACATCGTACTTCCTCCTGAGCTCACAGGCGTAAAGTGCCGCATCATCTGCATGATCGGCAAGTGGTTCCCTACAGGCTGCCACAAGGTAGGCGCATCGTACGGATGCCTGGTTCCTGAGCTCGTTACAGGTCAGTTCGACTCCGGATATCACAAGGCAGTATGGCCTTCAACAGGCAACTACTGCAGAGGCGGAGCATTCGACAGCGCTCTCCTCGGAGTATATTCAGTAGCCATCCTTCCTGAAGGAATGAGCCGCGAGAGATTCGACTGGCTGAAGAACGTTGCCAGCGAAGTTATCGCTACACCGGGAACAGAGTCCAACGTAAAGGAGATCTTCGACAAGACTCACGAGTTGAGAGAGACAAGAGAAGACGTATGGATCCTCAACCAGTTCGAGCAGATGGGCAACTATATGTGGCATTACAATGTTACAGGCAATGCTATCGCAGAGGCCTTCGAAGAGATCAAGGGCGAGAACGGCAGACTTGCAGGCATGGCATTCACATCCGGTTCCGCAGGCACAATGGCTTCCGGAGACAGACTCAAAGAGCTCTATCCTACAGCTAAGCTGGCAGTCGGCGAAGCTCTCCAGTGCCCGACACTCCTCGACAACGGATTCGGAGCACACAGGATCGAAGGTATCGGCGACAAGCACGTTCCATGGATCCACAATGTCAAGAATACAGATATGGTCATCGACATCGATGATGAGGATTCCCAGAATATCCTCAGACTCTTCAATGAGCCTGTCGGACGCGAGTACCTCAAGGAGCAGGGTGTTGACCCTGAACTCGTTGACCTCCTCGGATACTTCGGCATCAGCGGCATAGCCAACATGCTCTGCTGCATCAAGATGGCCAAGTACTATGAGCTGACAGAGAATGACGTACTGGCAACAGTAATGACAGACTCTGCAGAGATGTATCAGTCAAGGATCAAAGAGCTTCAGGATGAGCAGGGCGAGTACACTCACGAGAAGGCTGCTCTCCACTACAACAAGCACATCCTCGATGAGAAGACTGACAACATGCTTGAGCTCCGCTACACAGACCGCAAGAGGATCCACAACCTCAAGTACTACACATGGGTAGAGCAGCAGGGCAAGACGAGCGACGAGCTCAATGCTCTCTGGTATGACGAGGCCAACACATGGGGCGCTCTCAGAAAGGAAAGAGCAAAGATCGACGAGCTCATCAACGAGTTCAACGAAGCAACAGGACTGCTCAAGAACCTGTAAAATCAAGGATAATAACTAAAAGAAGGCTGTTTCATAACGGCCTTCTTTTCATATCCGCTGCACATCTGCATGTGCGCAAACCATAAAACCATTTTGCCTTTTTATCTTGTCTTTAAGTTATTTAAGACTTATAATTAAGTCATCATAAACCTATCTGCTGATACTTTAGGGGAGTGTTCCCCTGAACAGGTTTGCAGAGTATCTGTGTATTTATATAACAGGGAGGATAATGATTATGAAGAAGAGACTTATTGCTTTATTGGTTTGCCTGGTAATGGTAATGATGCCAATGCTGGCAGCCTGCGGCGGTGGAGGCGGCGGTGAAGAAGCTCCTGCTGCTGATGAGAGCGGCGTAAAAGTCGGTCTGATCACACTGCACGACGAGAACTCGACATATGACCTTAACTTCATCAACTCGTTCAAGGATTCTATGGCGGCTCTCGGAATCAGCGAGGAAAACTACATGATCAAGACAAACATTCCTGAAGGTCAGGAGTGCTATGATACTGCAGCAGACCTCGTAGACGCAGGATGCAACATCATCTTCGCGGACTCATTCGGTCATGAGGCTTATATGATTCAGGCCGCTAAGGAGTTCCCGGATGTACAGTTCTGCCACGCAACAGGTACAAAGGCTCATACTGAAGGCCTTGCAAACTACCACAACGCTTTCGCGGCTATTTATGAGGGACGTTATCTCGCGGGCGTTGCAGCCGGAATGAAGCTCAATGAGCTCAAGGAAGCCGGCAAGCTCAAGGGCGACAAGCCTAAGATGGGCTATGTAGGTGCGTTCACATACGCAGAGGTAGTATCCGGATACACATCATTCTATCTCGGTGCTAAGAGCGTATGCCCGGATGTAACAATGGACGTTACATTCACAGGTTCATGGTATGATGAGACAGCTGAGAAGGAAGGCGCAAACAAGCTGATCCAGGGCGGATGCGACCTCATCTCGCAGCACGCAGACTCCATGGGTGCTCCTACAGCTTGTGAAGAGGCTGGAATCCCAGACGTTTCCTACAACGGAAGCACAAAGAGCGCTGCTCCTAACACTTACATCATTTCGTCCAGAATCAACTGGTCGCCTTACTATGAGTTCGCAGTAAACGCTGTCAAGAACGGTGAGGAGATCCCTGCAGACTGGACAGGAACAATCGAAACAGGTTCTGTAGAGCTCACAGAGCTCAACGAAGATGTTGCTGCTGAAGGCACAGCTGAGAAACTCGAAGAGGTCAAGGCTGGTCTTGCTGACGGATCGATCCACGTATTCGACTGCGCAGCTATCTCCGTAGAGGGCAAACCTCTTGATTCCTACAAGGCTGACGTAGACGACATGGGCGACTATGAGCCAGACACAGAGGTAGTATCTGACGGATACTTCCATGAGTCAGAGTTCAGATCAGCTCCTTACTTCGACCTGAACATTGACGGAATCAACCTGCTCGATACAAACTTCGGCTAAACCGCAATTTAAATCAGGTATTTCAATAGACATGACCGGTCCCGCTTATTGCGGGACCGGTCAAATTATAAGATTCGATATCGGAAAGGGGAGATTATTTTGCAAGACAGCAGAACACCCGCAGTTTCGATGAGAAACATTACAAAAACATTCGGCACCATAGTAGCCAACCACAATGTCAGTCTCGATATCTACAAGGGAGAGATACTTTCACTCCTCGGAGAGAATGGTTCGGGCAAGACTACGTTGATGAATATGCTGTCAGGAATTTATTATCCTGATGACGGAGAGATCCTGATCGACGGAAAGCCTGTTCAGATCTCATCGCCTAAGGACGCGTTTGATCACGGCATCGGAATGATACATCAGCACTTCAAGCTGGTGAATATATTCAGCGCAGCGCAGAATATCATCCTCGGAATGGAATCCGATCATGGCGTCAAAAACTCCCGCTTCGGAAAACTAGATATAGAAAGGGCATCGAAGCGCATCCGTGAGATATGCGATCTTTACGGCTTTGATGTCGACCCGGACCAGAAGATTTACGACATGTCCGTTTCACAGAAGCAGACAGTCGAGATCGTCAAAGTGCTGTACAGAGGCGCTGACATTCTGATCCTTGACGAGCCTACCGCCGTACTGACTCCGCAGGAGACAGAAAAGCTGTTCAACGTTCTCCGCAACATGAAAGCTGACGGCAAGACTGTAGTCATTATCACGCATAAGCTCCACGAGGTAGAAGCCATCTCGGACAGAGTGGCGATACTTCGCAAGGGCGAATACATAGGAGATCTGATAACAAGCGAGACCAACGCCCAGGAAATGACCAACATGATGGTAGGGCATGAGGTAAAGCTGAACATAGACAGACCTGAGCCGAAAAACGTTAAACCTCGTATCAAGGTTGAAGGACTTACGGTAAGGTCTGAAGACGGTATCCTGAAACTCGACGATGTTTCCTTCACAGCCAATACCGGAGAGGTGCTTGGTATCGCAGGCATCTCGGGCTGCGGCCAGAAGGAGCTTCTTGAAGCCATAGCCGGGCTTCAGCCTATAGAAAAGGGCGAAGTGCTGTATGTCGAGGATGACGGATCCGAAACCAATCTCGTGGGAATGGATCCTCTCGAGATCGATAAAAAGGGCGTTTCGCTCGCGTTCGTCCCTGAGGACAGACTCGGTATGGGACTTGTAGCCAACATGAACCTGGCAGATAACATGATGCTCAGATCCTTCAGAAGAAAGGGCAGCATCGCTGGATTCACAGACCGCAAGACACCTAGAGAACTCGCGGAGAAGGTAGTCGAAGAACTCGAAGTCGTTACTCCGGGCATAGACACACCGGTCCGCAGACTCTCCGGAGGAAATGTACAGAAGGTGCTGGTAGGCCGTGAGATAGCTATGAACCCTACGGTGCTGATGTCCGCTTACGCGGTCAGAGGACTCGACATCAACGCCTCATATACTATCTACGATCTTATCAACCAGCAGAAGGAACGCGGAGTAGCCGTAGTATTTGTCGGAGAAGACCTCGACGTTCTGCTCGAGCTGAGCGACCGCATACTCGTACTGTGCGAAGGCAAGGTGAGCGGCATAGTCGACGGCAGAACAGCAGACAAGAATTCAGTCGGACTGCTCATGACAAAGGTCGGAGGTGATGCAGTTGGATAAGCAGAAAAAGGAACCATTGATCCATATCACCAAGAGAAAGATGATCTCTAAAAAAGGTGAATGGGCGATCAGAATCGGAAGTATAGTGATAGCGCTCATCGTATGCGCCATCATTACTACAATAACGACACATCTTAATCCGATCGCGGTATACGCTTCGATGTGGGAGGGCTCGTTCGGCACAGAGCGTAAGATATGGGCACTCCTCAAAGAACTTTCCATACTGCTCATGATATCCGTAGCGCTGGCTCCGTCCTTCAAGATGAAGTTCTGGAACCTCGGCGGAGGCGGCCAGACGATGGCCGGCGTACTCGCTACAGCTGCCTGCATGATAACCATGGAGGGCAAGCTTCCGAGCGGCGCTATCATCATCATTTCGCTCATTGGCGCTATATGCGCAGGAGCGCTCTGGGCGTTCATACCGGCTTTCTGCAAGGCTAAGTGGAACACAAACGAGACTCTGTTCACTCTGATGATGAACTACGTTGCGACACAGCTTGTCGCGTACTATATCATCATATGGGAGTCACCTAAAGGGTCCGGCAAGATCGGTATCATCAACCCTAACACAGAGGCCGGATGGCTTCCTGTTATCGGAGGAAAGCAGTATCTGCTCGTAGTCATCTCAGCGGTGATAGTTACAATATTCATGTACATCTACCTGAGATTCACAAAGCACGGCTATGAGCTCAGCGTCGTAGGTGAGAGCCAGAATACGGCCAAATACGTAGGTATCAACGTAGGCAAGGTAATCATCCGTACGCTTCTGCTGACAGGTCTTATCTGCGGATTCGTCGGATGGCTGCTCGTAGCCGGAACCGACCATACGATGACGACAACTATCGAGGCCGGCAGAGGATTCCTCGGAGTCATGGTAGCATGGCTCGCGCACTTCAATCCTATCGGGATGGTGCTCTCCGGACTGCTGCTCGTATTCATGGGCCGCGGCGCGGGCGAGATCTCCACTACATTCGGACTCAACAAGTCGTTCGGCGACATACTTACGGGAATAATCCTCTTCTTCGTAATCGGAAGTGAATTCTTCATCAACTATCAGATCCACTTCCGCAAGTCGCACAGAAAGGAGGGAGCTGATGTTTAGTCTGGTAACATTCATTCCGAGAGCGATAGTACAGAGCATCCCGCTGCTGCTCGGATGCGTAGGCGAAACGCTCAACGAGAAATCCGGAAGCCTTAACCTCGGTATCCCGGGCGTCATGTACGTAGGAGCTATTTCCGGAGTAATCGGATCATTCATGTATGAGAATTCCGGTGCGCAGTTCAACCCGGTCATCGGTCTGCTGATACCGATACTGTGCTGCATGCTGGGATCGCTGATGATGGGACTCATATTCTGTTTCCTCACGGTAACTCTCAGAGCAAACCAGAACGTAACCGGTCTTGCTATGACGACCTTCGGTGTAGGCTTTGGTAACTTCTTCGGAGGATCCATCATCAAGCTGACCGGAGCAGAGGTTCCGTCGATCGCTCTTTCGGCAACGAGCAAGGCCTTCAAGGCGACTCTGCCGTTCGCAAGCAAGGCGGGCGTTGTGGGCAAGCTGCTTCTGTCATACAGCTTCATGACATATGTGGCTATCGCGATAGCGATCATCACAAGCTACGTTCTTAAGAGGACCCGTACAGGACTCGAGCTGAGGGCCGTAGGTGAAAACCCTGCCACAGCTGATGCCGCAGGTATCAATATCAACAGATACAAATACTTCTCGATCTGCATCGGATGCATGATCGCGGGCATAGGCGGACTCTACTACGTACTCGACTACGCAAGCGGAGTATGGTCGAACGACGCGTTTGGTGACAGAGGATGGCTCGCTATCGCGCTGGTAATCTTCTCGATCTGGCGTCCGAACTGGGCTATCTGGGAATCGATGCTCTTCGGCGGACTCTATATACTTTATCTGTACATCCCGACCGGCGCCAACTTCGCCATAAAGGAGGTATATAAGATGTTCCCGTATATAGTAACGATCATCGTTCTTATCGCTATCAGCATCAAGAACAAGCATGAGAATCAGCCTCCTGAAGCTCTGGGACTCCCTTACTTCAGAGAAGACCGATAATAATTGCATAATTCATCAAATAACATCTGAAAGGCGCGTAATGCGCCTTTCACTGCATGAGCAGAAAGGAGAGAGCCTTGAAATACGAACAATTCAAAAAGCTGGCACCTGCCGCGCTGGGTAAGGTCAAGGCCGATATGATCTTCAAGAACTGCAGGATAGTCGATGTTTTTACCGGTGAGGTAGTAGAGGGAAACATCGGAGTAAAGGACGGCATAATCGTCGGCGTTTCGAAATCGCTGCAGGGGAAAAAGGAGATAGACCTTGGTGGTGCGTACATCGCTCCGGGCTTTATAGACGCCCATCTGCATCTTGAATCCACCATGGTGGCTCCTGCAGAACTCGTGGCTACGGCTGCGTCCTTCGGCACCACCACATTCATAGTAGACCCTCACGAGGCGGCCAACGTTTCGGGAGCTGACGGCATACAGTACATTCTCGATCAGACTGAAAAGTCCGATGCCAATGTTTTCGTTATGATGCCTTCATGCGTACCTGCGACAAATATCGATGACAACGGCTGCATGTTTGCGGCCAACGATATGTATCCTTTCGTCGGCAATGAGCGCATACTCGGTCTTGCTGAAGTCATGGATGCTGATGCTGTTATCAACGCTGATCCGAGGATGTTTGCGAAGTTCGCGCTCTTCGATCATCAGACGATAGACGGACACGCGCCGTTCCTTCCTAACAGAAAACTCTCGGCATACAAGATGGCCGGAGTGGATACCGATCACGAAGCTTCATCATTCGAGTACGCTCTCGAGGAAGCCAGAAGGGGCATACATGTGCATGTGCGCGAGGGATCCGCTGCTCACAACGTAGACGACATCGTCAGCGGAATAGTGAGGACGGGTATAGATACTGAGCATTTCAGCTTCTGCACCGATGACAAGCACATTGAGGACATCCTCAGGGAAGGCCACATAGTCTACAACGTCAGAAGATCTGTAGAGCTTGGACTCGACCCGTTCAAGGCCATAAAGATGGCTACCATCAACACCGCGAAGTGCTACGGACTCAAGCATATCGGAGCCATTGCGCCGGGATATCAGGCGGACTTTGTCATCTTCGACAACATGAAGGACTTCAACGTGCTCGACGTATACTTCAAGGGCAAACGCATCGACAGGAATGCTCCTGTAAAGGTGAAAAAGTGCCCGGCTCATCTGAAGCATACGGTGAATATAAGCAAGGTATCCGCAAGTGACTTTACACTTCCGATCAGGTCAAAGACCACTCACGTCATAGGCATGGAGCCTAAGCAGATCGTGACCTGCGACATCACCGCGCACTTCCCGAAGACGGACAACTTTGTTCCGCACGACGGGTATCTCAAGATCGCGGCTGTCGAGAGGCACCAGAACAGCGGCAAGATAGGCGTAGCTGTTACAAAGGGTTACGGCATCAAAGGCGGAGCCGTGGCTTCGTCGGTATCGCATGACTCGCACAATATCATCGTTATAGGTGATAATGATGAAGACATCGCACTGGCCGTAAACGAGATAGCCCGCGTACAGGGAGGATACACAGTAGTGGAGAACGGCAAGGTGTTCGATACACTGCCGCTTCCTATCATGGGCCTGATGACCGACGTGCACTTCGAAGAGGTAAACGAGAAGCTGCATGTCATGAAGGAGAAAGCATACGAGATGGGAGTCTCCAAGGACTTCGACCCGTTCATCACGCTCTCGTTCATGGCACTCACAGTTATCCCTGAGCTCCGTGTGACTCCGAGGGGCCTCTACAGAGTATCCGAAAAGGGATCCGGATTTATCAAATAACTCATAGTACTTTGTACTTTAGCAGTCTCACAGAACACTTTCGGCTCGTGCCTCGAACCATCTCGCCTCCAGTGTCTGTGAGGCTGCAATAACAGCAACAGCAGATGTATATATTTTGATAGTATGAACGAAACAATAATGAACGAGGCCATAGCAATGGCCAAGGAGCACTGGCAGTATCTGCATTCGATACCTGAAAGTGCATTTGAAGAACATAAGACGACCGCATACATCAAAGAGGTATGCGGTCGTTATCCCGTAGAATACATAGACCTGGGAATGGAAACCGGTGCGGTATATTACCTTGACGCGGGCCGCGATGAGACTGTAGCTCTCAGGGCTGACATAGACGCGCTGCTTACTGAGCAAGGCCCGCAGCACCTTTGCGGGCATGACGCTCACACGTCAACGATGCTAGGCGCCGTGCATTATCTCTGCGGCGCAAGGGAGGAGCTTCCGTACAATGTGCTCTTCGTATTCCAGCCCGCAGAGGAGGGCACACGCGGAGCAAAGGCTATGCTTGCCCACGGCCTTCTTGAAAAGGCGCCGCAGAAGCCGATACGCATTTTCGGAATACACAACAGGCCTGAGATCGACTGCGGAGATGTAGTGGTGCACAGGGGACCGCTGATGTCGGAGAAAAGCGTCTTCCGCATCACATACACCGGAGTCCCGGGGCACGCCTCGCTTCCTCACAAGTGCGTCGATCCAATAATCGCCGCGGCCGCGTTAGTGAGCGGGATACAGTCGGTAGTGAGCAGGAACATCGATCCGTTTGAACCCGGCATATGCACGGTCAACAGCCTGACTGCCGGTGATCCGGATATTCCTGCACCTCTGGACGCGGTCATTACCGGCTACATAAGATCGTATGACGCTGAAACGCACAGGCGCATGCGTGAGAGGCTTGCCCGCCTCGCGGAAAGCACTGCCGAAGCGTATGAGTGCCGCTGTGAGATACAGCTTGATCATGCCGTTCCGGCTCTTGTCAATAAAGATGACATGTATGATATAGCGCTGCGCGCGGTTGAGTCTGCGCTTGGAGCTGAGCACGCGGTGGACTGCAGGGCCTGCCTGGCTTCTGAGGACTTCGCAGTATACGGCGAATATATCCCGTCATTTTTCTACTGGGGTGGCACGACCCTGATTTCTGTGCTGATCCGCACTATCCTGAGACGGCCGTGCCTGTGATGTGCGCATCTGCATTGACCAAATAAACCTAAAACCGTTTTAGTTTTAAAAGTGGTAAAACAGCCCAAACTTGGGCTGTTTTTGTTGTTTTTTCGTTAAATTACGCGTTATAATTATACAACGGTTTTATGTATTGGCCGTTAATGCACTATCTCATATACGGTGATTGAAATGAAACTTATGAAGACAGAGGATGCCGTCGGACAGGTCATCTGCCACGACATCACACAGATAATAAAGGGCGTTACCAAAGACGCCGTATTCCGCAAGGGACATATCATTGCGGAGGAAGACATACCCGTACTGCTTTCGGTCGGCAAGGATCACATATACGTATGGGAAAACGACGAGACTATGATGCACGAGAATGACGCTGCCGAGGTGCTGTGCTCTATCTGCAAAGGAAGCAACATGAGCCGCGGTGGGGTAAAGGAAGGCAAAATAGAACTCACGGCTGACTGCGACGGTGTGTTCAGGATAAACAGGGAAAAGCTCATGACCGTCAACTCATTCGGTCAGATGATGATAGCCACGCGGCATGGGGACTTTACTGTGAAAAAGGGCGACAAGCTTGCAGGCACCCGCATAATACCGCTCGTGATCGAGAAGGAAAAGATGGAGAGGGTGAAGGCAGCAGTGGGCGAAGAGCCGATCCTGAGTGTAGAGCCTTACATCTTCCGCAGGGCGGGAATAGTCAGCACGGGCAACGAGGTGTTCTACGGACGAATAAAGGATGAATTCACGCCTGTAGTTAAGTCAAAAATAGAGGAATTCGGAGCCGAGGTCGCGGGCGTCAGATGCTCCGATGACAAAAGCGAGCATATAGAAGCCTGCATAAAGGCTTTCATTGACGAAGGCTGCGACATGGTGGTATGCACCGGAGGCATGAGCGTGGATCCTGATGACAGGACTCCGCTTGCCATACGTGAAGTATGCGGAGAAGCCGTGACATACGGAGCTCCTGTGCTGCCGGGCGCTATGTTCATGCTGGCGTATTACGGCGAAAACAAAATTCCTGTCATGGGCCTTCCGGGCTGCGTCATGTACGCCCGCAGGACGATCTTCGACATCGTGCTGCCGAGGGTAATGACAGGAGAGATACTCAGTAAAGAAGATTTTGACAGGCTGGGCGAGGGAGGCCTCTGCCTCAGCTGCGATGTATGTACATTCCCTAACTGCGGATTCGGAAAATAGATCTGCTGTTAAAGTCCGGTGCACAGGGCTATGACATAAATATCAATTATTTCTGCACTATCCGTGTAACGCGGAAGTAGAAAGGTGGATGTTATGAAAAAGAAATTACTGGCACTGGCCATGGTGTTTGCCATGGTGTTTGCACTCGCGGCATGCGGCGGCGGGAGCGGTGAAAGTGAAGAGGCCGCGCCTGCTGAAAAGACTGCAGTCAACGTATTCGCAGCTGCCTCGCTCGGCAGCGTGATGGCTGAATTCGAAGCGGCCTATGAGGAAGAGAATCCTGATGTTGACATCGTGATCAATGCCGACAGCTCCGGTGCGCTTCTGACACAGATCCAGGAGGGAGCTCCGTGCGACATATTCTTCAGTGCCGCTCAGAAGCAGATGGACGAGCTTGAGGGCGCCGGCATGGTAGTTGACGGCACCAGGACCAACGTAGTAAACAACCAGCTCGTAGTAGTGACTCAGCCTGACAGCAAGACCGAAGTAACGGGACTCGCTGACATAGGCAAGGCAAAGAGCATCGCTCTTGCTGACGGAAGCGTTCCGGTCGGAAAATACACAAGACAGGCCATGATAAATCTCGGACTGCTTAAGGAAGCTGAAGATCCGGCAGCCATCACTACTCAGGAAGTATCCGACCAGCTCGGCGGAGTGGAGATCAGCGAGCAGGGCAACGTGAGCAAGGTGCTCACCGCCGTAGAAGAAGCTTCGTGCGAAGTGGGAACTACATATCTTTCAGATACGATAGGTCATGAAGACAGCATAAAGATACTTGAGACCGTGGGCTACGATGTCACCGGCAACATCATCTATCCTGTGGCGCAGATCACAAATCCTGACGCTGATGACGCGGAGTCCGCTGCAGCTGCTGACTTCATCTCTTACATCACTAATGATGACGCGAAAGCGCTTTATCAGCAGTATGGTTTCGACACTGATGTCGAATAATAGAAATTGAACTGAAAAATGGGCAGATTTGTGGAACTGGCGCAAACACTTGACTGGAGTCCGCTTTGGATATCCCTGAAGACCGGGGTCGTAGCGACTGTCATATCGTTCTTCCTCGGGCTTTGGGCTGCCCGTAAGGTAATAAAAAAAGACTGCAGAACAAAATCGGTGCTTGACGGCATACTTACACTTCCAATGGTGCTGCCGCCAACGGTCGCCGGCTTTTTTTTACTTCTTATCTTCAGCCGCAGGAGGACCTTCGGGATGTTCCTGAACGATACCTTTGACATCCAGGTGGTGCATACCTGGCTTGGCTGCGTGCTCGCGGCTGTGGTAATAGCGTTTCCTCTGATGTACAGGAACGCGAGAGCGGCATTCGAGCAGATAGACGCCAATCTCGTATATGCAGGGCGAACGCTTGGGATGTCTGAGTTATCGATATTCTGGCGCATAGTAGTACCGACGGCAGGCCCGGGTATCGCGAGCGGCACCGTACTGACATTTGCCCGCGCCATGGGCGAGTATGGCGCGACTTCGATGCTCGCGGGCAACATTCCCGGCAAGACCGGCACTGTATCACAGCGGATAGCGATGGTGATACAGAATGGAGACTATGCGACGGCCGGTTTCTGGGTGGTCATAGTGCTGATAATCGCTTTCTTCGCAGTCTTCCTAATCAACATGTTTACAGGCACTCACATGAAGAACGTCAGAAAGTGGTAGGCGCATGGAATGAAGAGACTGCACGCCGACATCCACAAGAGAATAGGCGGATTCGATCTGAACGTGCTTATAGAAAGCGACGCTGACAGGATAGGCATACTGGGCGAATCCGGGAGCGGAAAGAGCATGACTCTGAAAAGCATCGCGGGTATAGAGAACGTCGATTCAGGACATATTGAAGCTGACGGCAGGGTGCTTTACGATTATGCGGACAGGATCGACCTTAAGCCGCAGAAGCGCAATGTAGGCTATATGTTCCAGAATTACGCCCTCTTTCCGACAATGAGCGTTCTGAAAAATGTAATGGCCGGCCTTGGCAGGCCAACGGAAGAGAACCGGTGCATTGCCGCGGACATGCTCAGACGCTTCAACATGCAGGGCTTCGAGAACAAGCTGCCGGGCGAGCTGTCAGGAGGGCAGCAGCAGAGGGTGGCTCTTGCCCGCATCATGGTGACAAGACCTTCGCTCATACTTCTGGATGAACCCTTTTCAGCTCTGGATGCCTACCTGAAGGACCGCATGCAGATGGAGATGCTCGAAATGATCGAAGACTATCCAGGGCAGGTCATCATGGTGTCGCACAGCCGCGACGAGCTTTACAGGTTCAGCGAGGAGCTTTTCATAATAAGCGGCGGCAGCATCATAAGGCACGGCTCTGCAGCCGCGGTCTTCAGAGACCCGGGGAGCGCCGCTGCCGCAAGGCTGACAGGCTGCAAGAATCTGTCTGGTGCAATACGCATCGATGAGCACACAGTCGAGGCGGTCGACTGGGGCATCACCATAAAACTCAGGAGAGAGATCCCTGAGTCTGTAAACTGCATAGGATACAGGGCGCACCGGTTTGAGCCGGTGTGGGGAGAGCCGCAGGAAAACTGCGTAAAGTTCGATCTTCTGAGGGTGGATGAGCTGCCTTTCGAAAAGAATTATTACATATGCACGCGTGAGAACAGTGATCCTCTCTGCTGGTTCGTGCAGGGAGGGGAGCAGAAAGCCCTTGATGAGAAGGGCCTTCCGGACTGGCTGAAAATGAATGAAGAAGACATACTGCTTCTGGGGTGAAAGACATGAGATTCTATGATGCATTAAACGAACTGAATAATAACCGCGAAAATGTTCACCGTATGCGAGGGCGGCTCCGCCGGAGAGAAAATGATAGTATCAGGCGGGCGGCCCGTCTGGATGAGCGATGAGAATGGCTTTTTCGCAGGGCATATGCCCGATTCCGTCGCGGCGAAAGACGGAAGTCTGACTGAGATAGACGGCTCCAGAGTGTTCGCTGAGCTTCTAGGAAATGAGAAAAAAATAGTCCTGTGCGGAGCCGGCCATGTCTCGATTTCTGTGATTGAGATGGCGAAAATGCTGGGGTTTCACGTTACTGCGATAGACGACAGAGAGCAGTTTGTCAACAACGCGCTGGACCACGGCGCGGACGAGGGGATCTGCAGAGGATTCAAAGAAGCCCTGGCGAATATCCCGGGTGATCCGGATACATTCTTCATCATCGTGACCCGCGGTCATGTTTCCGATTCCGACTGCCTGCTCAGCATAGTCGGCAAGCCTCACGCCTATGTGGGCATGATAGGCAGCCGCCGCAAAGTGGGTATGGTGAAGCAGCTGCTTGCAGACGCAGGTGTCCCTGAAGATGTGATTGAATCGGTGCACACTCCTATCGGGCTCGATATAGGCGCGGAAACGCCTGAAGAGATAGCGGTCGCGATAATGGCCGAGATCATCGAGGTCAAAAACAGAAAAAGAAAGAGCTCCGGCATGGATAAGGACATCATAAAGGCCATGGGCGCTGAGAGCAGAGGGGCTGAGGTGCTTGCAACGATAGTATCAAAAGAAGGATCTTCTCCGAGAGCAGCGGGCACCAGAATGATAGTATATGAGGACGGAGGCATCACCGGCACCATAGGAGGAGGCCTTGCTGAGGCGAGGGTCACCGAGAGGGCTGAGGCAATGCTCGCCGCAAATAAAAAAGGGCCTGTCAGGCCCGCGCTCATGTATGTTGACATGTCCGGAAATCAGATAAAGGAAGGCGACATGATATGCGGAGGAGCGATAGAGGTGCTCCTTGAGGTCGTCTGAAAAGACGCCGGTCACAGGCTGTCGATGTCCGTGACTTCATCCTCGCTTTCCGCTTCCACCAGAAGGATGTCATCAGGGTGGGCAGCGATTATCTGACGCCCGCCGGTATCACCTGAGAGGCGCATCAGTTCTTCTTTATATCGCGATGAAAAGATCTTGGGATTGCACATCTTTCCCTGCCATGCAAGGGAAACGATGCCTGCGGTCCCTTTTTTGTATGCCTTTATAAGCTTCTGAAGCGTATCAGAACTCAGACCCGGCTGGTCGCACACGCAGAACATGAATGCGTCGGCGTCTCCGCCTGCCTCCAGTCCGAGCTGCATACTGCGCGATATGCCGAGATCAGGTCTGTCGTTCATCACGATATCCATATCAGCAGCGAGCGAGGCGACCTCGTCGTATTGTGTTACAAGGATCTTTTTATATGCCTCAATACCGCGGACGGCATCGAGTACGGAAGCTATCATAGGGCGTCCGTCATCCATTACATGAAGAAGCTTGTTGCTTCCGAATCTTCTGCTGTCGCCGGCAGCTTCCATGACTATTGCGATCTTAGGCTCTTCAGCCCTGAGCGATCCCCACGCGCTCTGTATGCCCATCACGCCAAGTATCTGCTGCAGCCTGTAAGCTGAGGCCAGCCTGTCGATATCGTCGTCTACCTGATTCAGAAAAACGCGGAATTCCCCGCGGACACCTTTCTGGCCGCCGCTTCGCGAAGAGATGACGGCATGCATCATGTTCATGTCAACGGTCTCGCGGGCAAGGCGTTCAGGCAGTTCAGCGGCGTTATATACGACATCAGCGGTCCTTCGTCCCAGAGCGGAGAGCCCGGCCACGCAGACTGTGACATCGGTATAGTCGGGTATCACAGGCTCGTGCTCCGCCGGCCACTTGAGGGGCATGCGGCGTGATCCGTCAGCCTCTATGAGCACGACGTCAGCTGTTTCCCTGAGGCTTTCGAGCTCTTCCGCGGAAGGAGACATGAGCTTATCCGGCCTGTCCGGATCGTCTGCAGCCACTATCCTTATGCCGTTTTCTTCCATCTGCCCGGGCCGGTACATGTGAGTAGTTGTTGTTATTATAACGCTTTTTCCCGCGGCCGCGAGCTCACGCGCCCAGGCGAAAATGAGCGAGGTCTTGCCGCCCGCTCCGACTACGCTGATGACTGCGTGCTCAGGCAGGCTGAGCTGCAGCGCGTCTGTTATGCTTTCCTGTTTTCCTCTGAAGTTCCACAATTCCATGATCCAATTGTACATTTGTGGAAATAAATGTTCAACAGGACTATAATAAAACCATGTTAGGGTATGAATATCACGAATGAGACTGGAGGAAAGGAGGTTATCATGAAAAGAGAAAAAAAGGAAAAAGACACAAGTGTAAGCGTAGAAAACGTGTATCAACTGGAAGGCAGAGTGCCGGTAAGCCGGGCGATCCCGTTCGGACTGCAGCATGTGCTGGCCATGTTCGTTGCAAATGTGGCACCGCTCATCATCATTGCCTCTGTGGCTGTTTATGACGGTCAGCCATTCAGCGCTGTTGAGACAGCAAGGCTGATACAGAACTGCATGCTCATAGCAGGTCTGGGCACCATGGTACAGCTCTATCCTGTGTGGAGGGTAGGATCCGGACTGCCAATAGTCATGGGTCTGTCGTTCACCTTCCTTGCGGCAGCGATGTCAGCCGCATCAAAGGATTACGGCATAATGGTGGGTGCCATCATTATCGGCGGTATCTTTGAAGGCATACTCGGTCTTACAGCAAAGTACTGGAGAAAGATCATAACGCCGCTTCTTTCATCGTGCGTGGTGGTCGCGATAGGCCTCAGCATCCTGAATGTAGGCGTTTCATCATACGCGTCGTCGGGCAAATATCCGGTCGGAGCATGGCAGAACCTTCTGGTGGCCACTCTAACCCTCATAGCAGCCCTGACTTTCCACATTAAAATGAAGGGCGTAGCAAAGCAGATGTACGTTCTCTTCGGACTGATAGTCGGCTATATCATCTCGATATTCTTCGGCATGGTGGATTTCGGAGCGATGGGCGACACTATCAAGGAGATGGGAGTATTCTCCGTTCCTGAGCTCTTCGCGTTCAAGCCTAAATTCCAGGCGGGCGCCATAGTCTCGTTCTGTCTGGTGTTCATGGTATCTGCCGTTGAGACCATAGGAGACACAACAGCGGCATGCACAGGCGGCCTGGGCAGAGACATCACAGAGAAGGAGATATCCGGATCCCTCTGCTGCGACGGCTTCATGTCGGCAGTTTCCGGCGGAGTGTTCGGCTGCTCGCCTATAACATCGTTCAGCCAGAACGTAGGACTTATCGCGATGACTCATGTAGTCAACCGCTTCTGCATCATGTTCGGAGCGCTGGCGATGATACTCGGCGGACTGTTCCCGCCTATCGGAGCTTTCTTCACAACACTGCCGGACTGCGTGCTCGGCGGATGCACAGTAATCATGTTCGGTTCCATAATGATGGCGGGCGTCAAGATGATGATCGACGCAGGCCTCGACAACCGCAACACGCTGATCGCTGCAACTTCACTTTGCCTTGGCGTAGGCGTTACCCAGGTGGATGGCTTCTTCGACTATCTGCCGTCTATCATAGGTGAGATCTTCGCAGGCAACATGGTAGCAGGAGTATTCGTTGTTGGGCTCATCATGGAGCTGCTTCTTCCTAAAGATCCTGCCAAGTATGAGGCTTATGTGGAAAAGGGCATTGACGGCATAGGACTCGACCCTGCACTTCTTCGCGATCAGAAAGCAGAAAACTAAGAACTACAGGTATCATATAAGCAGAAAAATACCGACGGCCGGCAGCGTCAGCTGCCGGTTTTTTCACTAAAAAAACACATTCAGGAGCGTTTTGGAGCGGCACAAAATAAAAACCCAAAATTATTTTAGGTTTTTACGGATATGTTCTTGTTTTGGTACAATCAAGCTCTTATAATTAAGGTAGCAAATCATGAGATGGTGTTTTTTCTACGGGGGTAGACAGATGAAAAACTACTATGACCGGACGTGGAAAATAGGTGAGCTAGCCAGAATGTTTGACATAAACGTACAGCTCCTCAGACACTATGACAAAGAGGGACTGCTCATTCCGGAGTATCGAAATCCGGACAACAACTGGCGGTCCTATAAATATGACCAGATCTATCCGCTTGGAATGATACGATTCCTCAGACAGCTCGACTGTTCCCTGGATGAAATAGGAAGCTTTATGCCTGAGAGAAGTGCGGATACAACTGAAAAATACCTGAGACGGCGCATGAAAGCGATCCGCGCGAATTACGAGAAACTGCTCAAAATGGAGTCGGTGATGAACGACAGATTTGCGATGGTAAATCGCGAAATGAAGTATGCAGCGTTCGATCAGGTTTTTGTTTGCTCTGAAGAGGATATTTATTATATCGAGATCGGCGGGATCGAGGAGATCTTCGTAAACGAGCTGTTCTACCTTTATCCGACGATAGTCTTCTATACCGGCGATGTGACGACATTCGCTGTCATGATCCCGGGCGAGGAGACTGCTGACCTCGATAAATACAGCGACCGTATCAGGGTCCTGAATCCGGATGAGTATCTGGTCGGTTACCACAAGGGGCCGCATGCGAAAGTCAAAGAGACGTTCCGCCGCATGCGCGAATCGGCGGAGGGTATACTCGATGAGGGCTGCAGTCTCAGCGATACTGAGATATGCATAGACATTATCGATCAGTTCATAGAGGCCGATAAAGACAATTACGTTACAAAAGTCATGATCAAGATCAACAGAGAGTAAGCACTATTCTCAGAAAGGAGGGCAGAGCATGTCCAACAAATACATAGGACAGGCGGTCACCAGACTCGATGCACACGACAAAGCGATGGGGCGCATAAAATACACAGATGACCTGTGCGACAAAAGCGCGCTTGTAGTCAGAGTGCTCCATTCCACAGTGGCAAATGGTATCGTCAAGTCCATTGATACCAGTGAGGCCGAGAAGGTGCCGGGCGTGGTGCGCATCTTCACCTGCTTCGACCTTGAGGAGAAACATTATTTTCCGACTGCGGGACACCCGTGGTCAACTGATCCGAGCCATCAGGATATAGCTGACAGGCTCATAATGACTGACCATCCGCTCTTCTACGGCGACGATATCGGAGCCGTTGTGGCCGAAGACGAAGTCGCTGCCTCGCAGGCGCTCCGCATACTCGAAAAGAGCGTCGTATACGAGGAGCTGCCGTTCGTTCTTGACGCCCAGGAGGCGATGGAGGAAGGCGCGCCGCAGCTTCACGAGAAATTCCCTAATAACGTTCTTGCTCATACCGAGATCCACATGGGAAGTGTAGAGGAGGCGATAAAGGAGCCGGGACTCATCAAATGCGAAGGCTGGTACGAGACTCAGCCTGTGCAGCACTGCCACATAGAGAACTTCATCTGCTATGCGTATGGTGAGGGCGACAGGACTGTGGTAGTGTCGTCTACGCAGATCCCGCATATCGTACGTCGTGTCATCGGACAGGCTCTGGGCATGGACTGGGGAAAGTTCAGAGTCATAAAGCCTTATGTCGGAGGCGGATTCGGAAACAAGCAGGACGTTCTTTATGAGCCGCTGTGCGCATGGTTAAGCATCCAGCTGGGCGGCCGTCTTGTAAAGATAGATGTGCCGCGCGAGGAGACTTTCGTCTGCAACCGCATAAGACATGCCATCAAGTACCACATCACATCCTGGATGAGGCCTGACGGCAGCTTTGCGGCCCGTACAATAAAGGCATGGTGCAACAACGGTGCTTACAGCTCTCACGGCCACGCCATAGCAGCCAAGGGACTCAACGCATTCCCGCAGCTCTATCCTTGCGACAACATCGACGGTGAGACATGGACAGTTTATACGAACCGTTCGGTAGCCGGCGCGATGAGAGGATACGGCATGCCTCAGGCAAGCTATGCGTTCGAGGTACATGCTGAGGACTGCGCGAGAGCTATCGGAATGGATCCGCTGGAATTCAGACGCAAAAACCTCATGCCGGTCGGATACTATCACGCTTTCTCGAAGAATGAGCTGTACTCGGATACATTCAATCAGTGCTTCGACAAGGGTGCTGAGATAATCGGCTACTACGAAAAGGCAAAGAAGTACGCCAACCAGACAGGGGACATAAGGCGCGGCATAGCTGCTTCAACGTTCTGGTACAACACGGCTGTATATCCTATCGCTCTTGAGACTTCATCATGCCGTATAGTCATGAATCAGGACGGCTCGGTGCAGTTCCAGCTGGGCGAGACAGAAATCGGGCAGGGCGCTGATACGGTAGCCGCTCAGATGATAGCCGATACCGTCGGCATACCTCTGAGCATGGTGCATCCGGTATCGTGCCAGGATACAGATATCACACCGTTCGGCACAGGCGTTTACGCGTCGAGAGGAACATACACACTGGGATTCTCGGTAAGGCAGACAGCTCTGCTCCTGAAGGAGAAGATCCTCGATGCAGCGCATCAGTTCACACGCATGCCGGTCTACAACCTCGATCTTGTAGACGGAAAGATCATAAGGACTACAGACGGCCGTGAGCTGATGACGATAGGTGAGCTTGCTCTTTCGAAGCTGTATACGACAGACGGCTCGCAGCATCTGACAGCTGAGTCGACATACCAGATCAAATCCAACGCGTACTCGTTCGGAGTCTGCTTCGCTGAAGTGGAGGTAGACATCCCTATGTGCCGCGTAAGACTGCTCAACATAGTAAACGTGCACGACTGCGGACAGGTGATCAATCCGCTGCTGGCAGCCGGTCAGGTACACGGCGGTCAGAGCATGGGCATAGGCTATGCTCTCTCTGAGAAACTCATGTGGGACGCAAAGACGGGCAGACCTCTCAACAACAACCTGCTCGACTACAAGATGTCGTCCTTCATGGATCACCCGAGACTCGTAGCGGACTTTGTAGAGAACTACGAGCCGACAAGCGCGTACGGCACAAAGGGCCTCGGCGAGCCGCCGGCATGCCCTGTAGCGCCGGCCATCAGAAACGCCATCGGCCAGGCGACAGGCGTCTACATCAACGAGCTGCCTCTGTCGCCGCATACGCTCTTCCGTGAATTCACGGAGGCAGGCCTTATAAACGATTCGTTTGCGGAATAGAAGCAGTGAAAGGAGATTACAATGTACGACATAAAAGCGCTCTATGAAGCTGAAAGCGTGCAGGATGCCATAAGACTGCTTCAGGAGCATCCGGAAGCGCAGATACTTGCGGGAGGCTCGGACGTACTCGTTCAGATACGTGAGGGACGCCGTGCCGGCTGTGAATTCGTGAGCATCTACATGCTCGATGAGCTGCGCGGAGTATCGATCGACGAGGATGAGAACATCCGCATCGGTTCGCTCACCAGCTTCTCGCATATCACAAAGGATCCGATCATCCAGAAATACATAAACGTTCTGGGCGAGGCGGTAGACATGGTAGGAGGCCCGCAGATAAGGGCTATAGGAACCATCGGAGGCAACACATGCAACGGAGTCACTTCGGCTGATTCCGCATCGACTCTGATGGCATGGGACGCCATAATCGAGCTGACAGGCCCTGAAGGCGTAAGACGCGTTCCTATCAAGGATTTCTACATCAAGGCCAAGGTGGTCGACATCAGGCCGGGCGAGATACAGACGGCGATACTCATCCCTAAGGAATCGTACGACAGATGCGTCGGTCACTACATCAAATACTCGATGAGAAACGCCCTCGATATCGCAACAACGGGCTGCTCGGTCAACGTAAGGCTGAGTGAAGACAAAAAGACTTTTGAAAGAGTCCGCGTCGGATACGGAGTAGCGTCACCGATACCTGTACGTGCTCCAAGCGCGGAGGAATTCATAAACGGCAAAGAAATAACTGATGAGAATATAAAAACATTCGCGGAGACAGTGCTCCAGGATATCAATCCGAGAGACAGCTGGCGTGCGAGCAGAGCTCTCCGCCGCCACATATCAGTCGTTATGGCTGAAAGAGCGCTCCGTGAGTGCATAACACTGGCAGGAGGTGAGGTCAATGGCTAAACAGTATAAAGTGGTCCACTGCAAGGTCAACGGCAAGGAGATAGAACAGGTCGTTGATGTGCGCTCGTCGCTTACGGACATGCTGCGCAACGATCTTCACCTTACTTCCGTGAAGAAGGGCTGCGAAGTGGGAGAGTGCGGAGCGTGCACCGTTATCATCAACGGGGAAGGGTTCAACTCCTGCATTTATCTCGCGGTATGGGCCGAAGGAAAGGACATATGGACTCTCGAGGGACTGACAGGCCCGGGCGGAGAGCTTTCGGACATACAGCAGGCTTTCGTGGACGAGGGAGCCATACAGTGCGGTTTCTGCACTCCGGGCTTCATCATGACGAGCTGGGAGATAGTAAACTCAGGCAAAGAATATACTGACGACGAGCTCAGAAAGGCTCTGTCAGGCCATCTCTGCAGATGCACCGGATACGAAAATATCTTCCGTGCCGTCAAAAAGACCATGCTCAGACACCTCGGAAAGTATGAAGAGGCTGAACTGGTCAATTCACAGGGCATCACCGAATATCCGGAACCGATGCCTTTCAAATAAAGGGGTGAAAAAGAGGAACAAAGGAGATCAATATGGCTACACAACTGTTAATGGCAAAAAGCCCTGAAGAAGCTGTCGGCGCAAAAAACGCGTCTTCAGTCTTTCTGGCAGGCGGTACCGAGGTCAACAGGCTCGGTTCAGATGCCGCGGCAGCTGCTGATACGCTTATCTCGCTCAAGCAATGCGCAGGCCTTAATAAGATCGAAGATGCCGGCAGCATGGTGCGCATAGGCGCCATGTGCACCTTCCAGCAGATAGTCGAATCTGAAATGGTTCCGGCTTATCTCCGTGAAGCGGCCCTCTTCATGGCTTCGCGCACAAAACGCAATATGGCAACGATCGGCGGCAACATTGCCGCGATGAGGGATGACTCCTATCTGCTGCCTGTGCTCTACGCGGTCCACGCCGGACTGGAAGTGCTCAGAAGCAGCGGAGCGGACAGCATGCCGATCGATTCATATATTGAGGCAGAGGAAGCGGAAAAGGATATGCTCATAACCGCGGTATGCGTTCCAAAGGACATCAAGGTCGTCTCAAAGCGTTACGCGAACACGGCTCAAAGCCATGCAGTGCTTACCATGAGCGCCGCTCTCACCGAAGACGGAATGAGCCTTAAAGGCGCTGTGAAGAATGTCGGACTGCTGCATTTCTGCGACATAGAAGACAAATTCAGAAATGATCCGGAAACAGGTGAGGATGAGATCATCGAAATGGTCAGAGTCTGCACCGGGCTCCATACAGCGGATGACATGTTCGGAAGCGACGCGTACAAGCGCTACCTTATAGGAGTAACGGCTTTTGACCTTCACAGAAAGCTTATGGGGAAGGAGGTATAGATATGATCACTTGTACCATAAACGGCAAAAAACGGTCATTCGATATCGACCCTGTAAAGAGACTCCGTGAGATGCTTCTGATGAACGGCAACTTTGCCGTACGCGACAGCGACGACGCTGAAGGCTTCTGCGGAAGCGATACGGTGCTTCTCAACGGGATCCCTGTATTCTCAAACCTTGTGCTGGCCGGAGAGGCTGAAGGCTGCGAGATAGTCACTCCTGACAGTCTCGGAGATTCGATGCACCTTTCGGTGGTGCAGAAGGCTCTCATCGACGCAGGTGTCGTGCAGAGCGCATACAACGCTCCTGCGGCAGCGCTGCTGATGACGTGGCTGTTCGATAACAATCCGTCCCCGTCAAGAGAAGACGTAAAGGATGTTCTTTCCGGCATATTCATCCGTGACGCCGGATATGAGCACTACTACCTGGCCGCGGAGCTCATAAAGGAGAAACTCGCGACAGGTGAATACAAGACAAAGATCGCGCCTGAATTCAGACCGCATCTCAAGGCTGTCGGAAAGGTGATGCCTAAGGTGGATGCTCCTCAGCTGGTATCCGGAGAGAGAGCGTTTGTAGAGGACTACGTGGATGATGATACCTGCTACATGGTAGTTCTGCGTTCGCCTTACGCTCATGCTTATGTAAACAAAATCGACACTTCAAAGGCCGAGGCTCTGCCGGGAGTCTTAAAGGTGATCACCGCGTATAACTGCCCGGATGTCACTTACATGTCAGCCGGACAGGGCGAACCTGAGCCGTCGCCGCACGACAGAAGACTGCTGAACAAGAAGGTAAGACACGTAGGCGACCGTGTGGCCGCTGTAGTGGCTGAGACGCTCGAAGAAGCGATAAAGGCACGTGACCTCATTGAGGTGGAGTACGAGCCTCTGGAGGCCGTATTTACGGTCGAAGAGGCAATGGCTGAGGGCGCTCCGCTGGTGCACAACGGAAGGGTGCAGTACAACGCCGGAGCTCCTGATGACCTTGACGAGTACAATGCAAAGCTTTCTGGAGACGAGAGAGAGGGCAAGGTAGTCTATCAGTTCCCTCTGCACGGCGATGTGCTTCACAACGTAGCTGCTGCTAACCACGGCGGCATCGGCGATGTGGACAAGGCGTTTGCGGAAGCTGACGCAGTAGTTGAGGCGACATATCAGACCAGCCAGATACAGCATACTCCGCTCGAGACCCACATCTGCTTCTCGAAGCTCGAGAACGGAAGACTCATCGTATACGCGAGCACACAGGTTCCTTACCATGTGCGCCGCATCATAAGCTGGGTCACAGGTCTTCCTCAGAACAAGATACATGTAATAAAGACCAGGGTAGGCGGCGGATACGGCTCAAAGCAGGACATCCTCGTCGAGGATCTGACTGCGTACGCTACGTTCGCTACAGGCAGACCTGTGCTTTATCACAATACCCGTGAGGAGGAGTTCATCGCGAACTCCACGAGGCACCCGATGCGCGTCCACGTGAAGATGGGCGGCAAGAAGGACGGATCCATAACAGGCATCTACATGAAGGTCGACGCCAACACCGGTCCTTACGGAAACCACGCACTCACGGTGCCTATGAACAGCTGCTCAAAGACTCTGCCGCTGTTCAAGTGCGACAACATGAAATACGATCTTACGATCTACTATACAAACATCCCGCCTGCGGGAGCGTATCAGGGCTACGGAACGCCTAAGGGCACATACGGCCTCATGATGGCCATGTGCGAGCTCGCCGACAAGCTGGGAGTTGACTACAAGGATATGGTCCTCAAGAACCACGTCGAGGAAGGCTACATGCTCGAGATCCTCAAGGGCCTGGGCGAAGGACGTGAAGGAAACGTTGTTCCTGTAGGCTCCTGCGGACTCAGAGAAGCGGTCGAAAAGGGCTGCGAGATGATAGAGTGGGGCAAGCACGAAGAAAGCGGCGATCCTGACTGGAAGATCGGAAAGGGCTTTGCGATGATCATGCAGGGCTCGGGACTTCCGGGACTCGATCACGCCAATGCGATAGCCAAGCTCGAGATGGACGGCTCCATCATAGTGCTGTCCGGAGCAGCTGACATCGGCACTGGCCTCGATACCATCATCGCCAAGGTAGCAAGCGACATACTCTGCGTGCCTGTGGAGAGAATCACCGTAATAACGGGCGACACTGATTCAGGCGCCTTCGATACGGGCTCGTACGCATCGTCCGGTACCTTCTTCAGCGGCAACGCCGCGGTCGTGGCATCCACGAATCTGAAGGAAAAGATACTCGATGAGGCGGCATACCAGCTCGGCGAAGACAAGGGAGACATCGAACTTGCATGGCCTGGCGAAGCAGTATCGAAGAAGACGGGTAAAAAATTATCGTATTACGAGATCATACACACAGCCACATCCGGAACGGGACGCGGACACCTGATAGCGCCGGGAAGCTTCACAACTGCGGCATCTTCAGTGCCTTACGGAGCTCACTTCGCACAGGTGGCAGTGAACGTAAAGACCGGAGAAGTCAAGGTGCAGAAGTTCTACGCGGTGCAGGATGCGGGCACACCTATCAATCCTGAGGCGGCTCTCTGCCAGATGTACGGAGCATCGCTCAAGTCCATCGGTCACACCCTGTATGAGGACATGATACTCGACAAGGACGGCCGCTGCGTGAACGCAACCATGACGGACTACGGCGTACCGATGATTTCGGAGCAGCCTGATGACTTCAAGGCTGTGCTGATCGATGTGGACGATCCTGACGGACCGTTCGGTGCGAAGTCCATATCTGAGATCGCGTGCAACGGCGCGGCTCCGGCGATCGGAAACGCCATTCACGATGCCTGCGGCGTCTGGATGAGGAGCTGGCCTATGACGCCGGAGAAGATCCTGAGAGAGCTTGGAAAGATCAAATAATCAAAAACAGACAACTAATATGAGATGGTTACAGAAATAAGGTGTATTTTGCCCGGAAAGATCCGGGCAGATACACCCGAAGGATTCAGAAGGGAGGATGAAACATGCTTTTAATAGGAAACGGACAGCTTATTACGAGAGATCCTGAATTTCCTTACCTGAAAGACGGAGCCGTAGTTATCGACGGAGAGGTGATAAAGGCGGTCGGAACGCTCGCCGATATGAAAGCAGCATATCCTGATGCCGAATTCATCGACGCAAAGGGCGGCATAATCATGCCGGGTCTGATCAACGCGCATACACATATTTACTCCGGACTTGCAAGAGGACTTTCGATCGTCGGAAACAACCCTACAAACTTCTTTGAGGTCCTCGACGGCACATGGTGGGCCATCGACCGTCATCTGACTATCGACGGAACAAAGGCCTGCGCATATGCGACCATACTGGACTGCATCAGAGACGGTGTAACGACCATATTCGACCATCACGCAAGTTTCTGCGAGATACCGGGATCGCTCTTTGCAATCAAGGACGTCGCTAAGGAGCTCGGAATGAGATCGTGCCTCTGCTATGAAGTCTCCGAGAGAGACGGCGAGGAAAAGACCCTGCAGGGCATCCAGGAGAACGCAGATTTCGCAAAGTGGGCGATCAAAGAGGATGACGACATGATCAAGGCCATGTTCGGCGGCCACGCTCTCTTCACCATCTCCGACAAGACATTCGAGAAGATGGTCGAAGCTAACGACGGCATGACCGGATTCCACATCCATGTGGCAGAGGGCATGAACGATGTATACGACAGCCTCAGGAATTACGGATGCAGGCCGGTCAACAGGCTCCTGTACAACGGGATACTCGGCGAGAAGACCCTGCTCGGACACTGCATACATGTAAGTCCTGCCGAGATGGATATCATCAAGGAGACAGGCACCATGGTAGTCAACAACCCTGAGTCGAACATGGGCAATGCCGTAGGCTGCGCGCCGGTGCTGCAGATGATGGCAAAGGGCATCACAGTCGGCATGGGTACAGACGCTTACACACACGACATGCTCGAGAGCCTTAAGGTATTCCTGATAATCCAGAGACACAACGCGGCTATGCCGAACGTGGCATGGGGCGAAGACGTTACGATGCTCTTCGAGAACAACAGAAAGATCGCCGCAAAGTACTTCAAGAAGCCTCTTGGCATACTGAAGGAAGGCGCTGCGGCTGACGTCATCGTAATGGATTACAAGCCGTTCACACCGTTCTCGGATGAGAACATCGACGGCCACATGATCTTCGGAATGATGGGCAAAAACTGCAGAACCACCATCATCAACGGAAGAGTCCTGTACAAAGACAGAGAATTTGTAGACATAGATGAAGAGGCTATCAACGCCTGGACGCTCGAGCAGAGCAAGAAGCTCTGGGGCGAGCTCAACCACAGAGAATACTGATCAGGATTGCTGGCAGAAGCCTCAAAAGTTCCTCTCTCGGGTACACTCAGAGTTCGGACACTTTTGAGTCTTCTCAGGATACTGAATCAGACAGCTGCAATACAGGACAGATATACTGACAGGAGGGATATTTATGAGTGATATTATGAGACCGATGCCCTATGATCAACTGCTGAACTGGGTGATCGATGAGTATGAAAAGAGCGGAAGCATTTTTGGCATTTCCAAGCTTGTAAAGCATACAAACGGTCAGGCTCTTCCGATCTTCGATGAGAAGATCGAGTCGCCGTTCGGACCTGCTGCCGGCCCTAACACTCAGCTGGCGCAGAACATAATCGCATCGTACGTCGCTGGCTCAAGATTCTTCGAGCTTAAGACAGTACAGGTGATGGACGGTGCTGAGCTCGCTGCGTGCGTTGCAAAGCCTTGCATCACGGCTCACGATGAGTGCTACAACTGCGAGTGGTCGACAGAGCTGTATGTACCTCAGGCTTATGAGGAATACGTAAAGGCCTGGTTCATCTGCAAGATCCTTGCAAAGGAGCTTGGCCTCGGCGATCCTGACGGATTCGTGTTCAATATGTCCGTAGGATATGACCTTGAGGGCATCAAGACTCCAAAGGTAAACAAATACATCGAGGAGATGAAGGACGCTTCTGAAACAGAGGTGTTCAAGAACGCCATGGAGGTTTCTCTCAAAGCTGTAAGAGACGGCAGACTCAAAAACGTCGATGAGGACTTCGTGAAAGCGATCCCTGCAAGGATCTCGAACTCCATCACTGAGTCGACACTGCACGGATGCCCGCCTGATGAGATCGAGCGTATCGCATCGTACCTCATCACAGAGAAGAACCTCAACACATTCATCAAGTGCAACCCGACTCTGCTCGGATACGAGTTCGCAAGAGAGAGACTCGATTCGCTCGGATTCGACTACATCGCATTCGACGATCATCACTTCCTCGAAGACCTCCAGTGGAAGGATGCAGTCCCGATGTTCGAGAGACTGCAGAAGCTCTGCGACGAGAAGGGTCTCGAATTCGGCGTGAAGCTGACAAACACATTCCCTGTGGATGTAAAGGCCGGCGAGCTTCCTTCGGAAGAGATGTACATGGCCGGACGCAGCCTGTTCCCGCTGAGCATCTACCTTGCTGAGAAGATCTCAAAGCAGTTTGACGGAAAGCTCAGGATCAGCTACTCCGGCGGAGCTGACTACTTCAATATCAAGGAGATATTCGAAGCCGGTATCTGGCCTATCACAATGGCTACAACTATTCTGAAACCGGGCGGGTATCAGAGAATGTCGCAGATAGGCGAGAAGCTGATGGACTGCGGATGTGAGAGATTCCACGGAGTGGATATCGAAAAGGTAGGCGCTCTTGTTGAGATGTCTCAGGGACCGAGAAACCGCAAGCCTATCAAGCCGCTTCCTGACCGCAAGAACGGAGAAGATCTCCCTATGCTTGACTGCTTCCACGCTCCTTGCAGCGGCGGATGCCCTATCAACCAGGATATCCCTGCATACCTTGAGGCGATGGAGAAGGGCGATAGCGAGACAGCTCTCAGGATCATCCTCGAGAAGAACGCTCTGCCGTTCACGACAGGAACCATCTGCCCGCATACATGCGCAGACAGATGCATGAGAAACCACTATGAATCAGCCCTCCGCATCCGCGAGGTGAAGCTGATGGCTGCAGAGGCGGCATGCGCAAAGGTGCTGCCGGGTCTCAGGGCTGCTGCACCAAGCGGCAAGAAGGTAGCTGTGATCGGCGGAGGCCCTGCGGGACTCGCGACAGCTTCGTTCCTGTCAAGAGCAGGTGCTGATGTAACAGTATTCGAAAAACAGGATAAGATGGGCGGCGTTCCAAGATACGTCATCCCTGGATTCAGGATCGGCGATGAGGCCCTCGACAGCGATGTGGCACTCTGCTCGGCATACGGAGCAAAGATGGTCACAGGCCGCGAGATCGCATCCGTACAGGAGCTCAAGGATGAAGGCTTCGAGAACATCGTAGTCTGCATCGGAGCATGGGCTCACGGACGCAAGGCTCTTAAGTACGGCGATGAGATCGACGCTCTTGAGTTCCTGCAGGCAGTAAAGGCTGCACCGGGAAGCTGCGATCTGGGAACAGACGTAGTCGTAGTCGGCGGCGGAAATACTGCAATGGACGTTGCAAGAGCAGCAAAGAGACAGCCTGGAGTAGAGCACGTACGTCTGGTCTACAGAAGAGACAGACGCAACATGCCTGCTGACGAAGAAGAGCTGGTAATGGCAATTGAGGACGGCGTTGAGTTCATGGAGCTCCTCGCACCTGTCGGTACAGAGAACGGCATGCTCAAGTGCGAGATCAACGTTCTCGGAGAGCCTGATGCGAGCGGCAGAAGATCACCTGTCGGAACAGGCGAGTTCTGCGAGGTGCCTGCGACAGCAGTTATCTGCGCTGTAGGCGAGAGGATCATGACAGGACTTTACGAGGCAGCCGGAGCAGAGCTGACAGAGAAGGGCGCACCTGTAGTCGATGAGAACCTCATGACAACAGTGCCTGGTCTCTACGCAGCCGGAGACTGCAGAAGAGGACCTGCTACAGTCGTAAAGGCTATCGCTGACGCTCAGACAGTAGCTGCAGCCATCACCGGAGCTAAATTCGACGCATGCGAAGCTGCAAACGCTGCAGGCGACATGGAGAAGCTGCTCGGCAGAAAGGGCGACCTCAAGGATGCTCCTGAAGGCAAGGCTGATGACAGATGCCTCGGATGCGCTACAGTATGCGAAGTCTGCACAGACGTATGTCCTAACAGAGCAAACGTTGCGATTGATGTGCCATACTTCTCGATGCCTCAGATACTGCACGTCGACGGAATGTGCAACGAGTGCGG
>CADATR010000022.1 GCA_902790885.1 uncultured Eubacteriales bacterium | reverse complement strand
TCGATGAGCCCTATCATGATAGACGGCACAGGAATGTGCGGCGGATGCAGACTGACTCTCAACACAGAGAACGGCCCTGTGATGAAGTTCGCCTGCGTTGACGGACCGGACTTCAACGGATATGAGGTAGACTTCGATGAAGCCATCTCGAGAGGCCGCATGTACTTCGATTATGAGAGACATGCACATGAAGAGACCTGCAATCTGTATAAGATGGCAGAGAACGCGTAAGCACTGAAAGGAGGAAATGAAATGGCACTTGACCCTAAGAAACATGAAATGCCTGCTCAGGATCCGCAGGTGCGTGCGCATAACTTCGACGAGGTAGCGCTCGGATATACAGAAGAGATAGCACTGGCAGAGGCGCAGAGATGCCTCAACTGCAAGAACAAACCATGCGTGGCAGGCTGCCCTGTAAACGTCAACATCCCTGACTTCATCATGAAGATCAAGGAGAAGGACTACGAGGGAGCCTATCAGGTGATCAACAAGACATCGACACTGCCTGCAGTATGCGGAAGAGTATGTCCGCAGGAGACACAGTGCGAGGCGAAGTGCACGATGGGCATCAAGTTCGAGCCTGTAGGCATCGGACGTCTTGAGAGATTCGTCGCTGACTGGCACAACGCGAATGCGACAGAGAAGGCCGAAGCTCCGGCTTCGAACGGACACAAGGTGGCGGTAGTAGGATCCGGTCCGTCGGGACTCACCTGCGCAGGCGACCTGGCAAAGAAGGGATATGAGGTATCCGTATTCGAGGCTCTGCACACAGCGGGCGGAGTACTGGTATACGGAATCCCTGAATTCAGACTTCCGAAGGCGATCGTCGCAAGAGAAGTCGAGGGACTGAAGGATCTCGGCGTGGACGTAGAGACGAACGTCATCATCGGAAAGACGCTGACCATCGACGAGCTCTTCGACGAGATGGGATTCGAAGCAGTATTCATCGGATCGGGCGCAGGCCTGCCTAGCTTCATGAACATCCCGGGCGAGACGCTGAAGGGCGTATACTCGGCAAACGAGTATCTGACAAGATCCAACCTCATGAAGGCGTTCAGGGACGACCCAAGGACCCCGATCATGAAGGGCGGAAAGGTCGCTGTAGTAGGCGGCGGAAACGTTGCGATGGACGCGGCCCGTACGGCGCTGAGACTCGGAGCCGAGCACGTATACATCGTTTACAGAAGGTCAATGGAGGAGCTGCCTGCAAGGGCAGAGGAAGTCGAGCACGCAAAGGAAGAGGGCATCGATTTCAGACTCCTGAACAACCCTGTGGAGATACTCGGATACAATAATCCTGACGATCCGCGCGATCCTAAGAACGGATTCGTGACAGGCATCAGATGCATCAGGATGGAACTCGGAGAGCCTGACGCGAGCGGCAGAAGAAGACCTGTTCCTATCGAGGGCAGCGAATACGAGCTCGATGTTGACACAGTCATCATGGCGATCGGCACCAGTCCGAACCCGCTGATCAAGAACACTACTAAGGGACTTGAGGTGAACCGCCGCGGCGGCATCGTCGTAGACGAGGCCGGCCTCACGAGCCGTGAGGCCGTGTATGCCGGCGGCGACGCGGTCACAGGAGCAGCGACGGTAATAAGCGCTATGGGCGCCGGCAAACTCGCGGCGGCTTCTATAGACGAATACCTCTCCGCGAAATAGAGCATAAAAAGAGACAGGCTCGCCTGCCTCTTTTTTAGTGGAGCTTATCCTCTTTCCTTCATGATCTCGTCGAGTATCGCGTCGGCGGCATCGAGCTTGCTCATCAGCGGCAGCTGTTTCATGCCGCCTCTGGTAAGCAGTGTAATGACGTTGGTGTCGCCCTGGAATCCTGCACCTTTGGTCTTCAGACTGTTGGCGCATATCATGTTGACGTTCTTCTTTACCAGTTTCTTGGCCGCGTTCTCGAGAAGGTTCTTGGTTTCCATCGCGAATCCGCAGAGGAACTGATCATCTCTGCGGTGTTCGCCGAGGTAGCCGAGCACGTCCTGCGTCGGCTCGAGTTCTATGCTGCGTCCCGAGGCAGCATCGCTCTTTTTGATCTTCTGCGCCGCGACTTCGGCAGGCCTGTAGTCAGCTACGGCCGCCGCCTTTATGATTATATCCATCTCAGGAGCGCGCGATGTGACCGCGTCGAACATATCCTGAGCGCTCAGCACGTCTACTGTCTCAACGAAAGGCTCCCTCGGAAGAGCTGTTCTGCCGGAGACAAGAGTCACCTCGGCTCCGCGCCTTGCAGCCATGCGAGCGATGGCGTAGCCCATCTTGCCGCTGGAGTGGTTCGTTATATAGCGTACCGGATCGATGGCCTCCTGCGTAGGACCGGCAGTCACGAGCACCTTGAGCCCGGCCATGTCTTTATCTTTCGACACCCACTGCTCAACATAGCCGATGAGCACATCAGGCTCAGGCATCTTGCCCTTGCCCTCAACGCCGCATGCCAGCATTCCCTCGGCAGGCTCTATGATCTCATAGCCTCTGCTGCGAAGAGTTTCGAGATTTGCCTGTGTGGCAGGATTCTCGAACATCGCGGTGTTCATGGCCGGAGAGATGAGAACAGGACAGGTGCACGCCAGCATCGTTGTGGTGAGCATGTTGTCTGCGATGCCGTGCGCCAGCTTGGCGATGGTGTTAGCCGTTGCGGGAGCTATCAGCGCCAGATCTGCAGACTGGCCAAGCGTTATATGCTCCGTAGGAGTCTCGTTGGCAGGATCGAACACATCTGTGACGACCTTATTGCCGCTCATGGTCTCGAAGGTGAGCGGTGTGACGAATTTTGCAGCGCCGTCAGTCATTATGACATGTACGTCGTAGCCTTTCTTTTTGAGACCGCTTGCGATGTATACCGATTTGTAGGCAGATATGCCGCCGCTGATCCCCAGCAAAATTTTTTTCTTTTCTCCCATATTTATAACCTCCGCGAACGGAACCGCTTTTCAAATGCCTGATATTTCAGTTTATACAAAGCATAAACGTGCAGGCGGATGCAGTCAAGCCGTCACAAATAATAAGCCGGCAAAAGATATCGGAAGAAGCAGCTGCCTGTAATACGCTTTTTCTGCTTATACGGCATGTTTTCTGCTGCTGAACTGTCCTTGAAAAGCGGGCTTTACTGAGATAAAATCGACTAAGCCGGGACTTCCCGCAGATAAGAAAATACTCCGGAAATAACTGATATTTTTAGAAATGAGAAGAGAAAAAACTGATACTGAGCTTCTGAAGAATGGTTACACTGTTACTCTTGGCTGGAACGACCTTATATGGGCAACAGCAATAGGAATGCTTTTCGTGACATGTCTCGAGATGTTCTACCGCATGATCATCAATTATCATGACAAGTACATGTCAGACATGCATTTTTATGTGATAACGAATGCACAGGAAGGCGTCGAACACGACAGACTGCTTGGCTTCCTGTTCACATACTTTTACCAGATCAACGATAATATAATGGAGGCCAATGTCTATATGGCGGCGGTCGTGGCGGCAACTGTAGTGGTCAATTTCCTTTTTATCAGGTTCCTGATAAAAGAAGACGGCCTGCTTGACAGGGTGCCGAGATACGCCATGCAGTTTTTCTCCCTGGCAGCGATGTTCATAGGGCCTGCGTTTGTGCCTGTGCTGCACGAGTGGTATTACAGAAAGTCGTTCTCGGCTTATGCGTGGCATTCACCTACCCAGCAGACAATGACATTCCTGTCGCTTATTGCGTCCTTATGCTTTTTGAAGATGTACATGCATTATGATGAAAAAGGCGTACATCCGGGCTGGTGGGCAGCGACTGCATTTATGGTCTTCATGTCCGCGTTTACCAAGCCAAGTTTCTTCCTCAGCATGTCGATAACAGTAGTCGTGCTGTTCCTCATAGAGCTGCTTTCAGGCGGCATCAAAGGCTTCTGGGGGAGATTTATAAAGCTGGTCATCATGGGCTGCACAATGATACCGGCGGGGCTGTATGTACTGTATCTTCAGACCCGCGAATTCAACAACGCTGAGGCAGCTCTGGACGGTGAGGAGCACAGGGTCATTTTTGAGATCTCGCATATCTTTGAAGAGAAGCCGGTTGCCGGATTCATTTTCGGCATGACATTCGCGATCATCGTGTTCGCGGCAAACTTCAAAAGATTCAAAGACAGAAAGTATCTGTTTGTGCTGGGCATATTCCTTGCCGGAGTCCTGCAGTGGGCCTTTATCACTGAGACAGGCAAAAGGGGCAATTACGGCAACTTCAGCTGGGGAAAGGTGTACGGCACATATTTCATCAATCTGGCAAGTACGGCACTGGCTCTTGAGAATGTATATAATAAGGACTCCGTATTCAAGGGACGAAAAACCGCGAGGATCGTGTACCTTGTGATACTGGCGGCAGCTCTGGCTGTCTCGCTGCTTTCACAGCTCAGATACTTTTTGCTCATACTCACCGGACACGGGTACATGTTGTAGGTCTGCAGTCAATAAAAGTATTTAAATTTCGACCCTACATTGATACAATAAGAACGGTAATTATTATTGCTGCTAAATCATTTATGGAGACAAAACATGTTTGACAAACTGATAGAAAAAGTTAAAGCAGAGCCTAAGAAGATCGTTTTCACAGAGGGATCTGACGCCCGTATCCAGGAAGCTGCCGCAAGACTGCTGGCAGAGGGACTCATGGACGTAGTGCTCGTAGGAAATGAAGAGGAAGTAAAGGCTGCAGCGGCTGAGAAGGGATTCGACATCAGCAAGGCTGAGATCATCGATCCTGAGAAGTATGAGGGCATGGCCGAGATGGTAGAGACCATGGTAGCTCTCAGAAAGGGCAAAATGACTGAAGAGGAATGCGCTGCCGCTCTTAAGAAGGGCAACTATTTCGGCACCATGCTCGTAAAGATGGGCAAGGCTGACTGCCTGCTCGGTGGAGCTACATACTCGACAGCTGACACTATCCGTCCTGCACTCCAGCTTGTAAAGACAAAGCCGGGCGCTCACCTCGTAAGCTCCTGCTTCATCCTCACAAGAGACTGCGGAGACGAGAACCTCAGGACCATCGCCATGGGCGACTGCGCTGTAAACCTCTCGTATGAGGACAGCAAGGACAAAGAGGGCAACGTTACACTCACAGGCGCTCAGAAGCTTGCTGAGGTAGCAGTAGAGATCGAGAAGTGCGCAAGGACTTTCGGCATCGATCCTAAGGTAGCGATGCTCAGCTTCTCCACAAAGGGATCCGGCAAGGGCAACACAGTAGCTCTCTCTGCAGAGGCTACAAAGATCGCTAAGGAGCTCAATCCTGATATGGCCATCGACGGCGAGATGCAGTTCGACGCAGCTGTTTCGCCTACAGTAGGCCAGCTGAAGTTCCCTGGATCGCCTGTTGCAGGTTACGCAAACACATTCGTGTTCCCTATCATCGAGGCAGGCAACATCGGCTACAAGATCGCTCAGAGACTCGGCGGATACGCTGCTTACGGACCTATCCTGCTCGGACTCAACGCGCCGATCAACGACCTCTCGAGAGGCTGCGACGCAGAAGAAGTATATAAGATGTCCATCATCACAGCTGCACTGTAATGGCTCGATAATTCGCAGTTGTAATGCAAAGTAAAAAACGGACGACTTGCTTGCCGTCCGTTTTTGAATTGTGCCATTTAAGCGCGCTTGTTGTCTTCCACGAAGCGTCTTATCTTATTTGTAGTGGTCTTGTCGAATTCGCGGTCGCGCACTATCACGTGTGCGATCTTTTTGAATCTCGGAAGGTCGCTGTTGATCTTATCGACCTCGGCATCGATAAGCTCCTCTGCCTGCTCAGGCGTGTAGTCAGGTCCGAACTTCCTTTCGAGGTATTCCTTGTCGAGCCTTACTGTGGCGTGGATGCCGTTCCACTGCGAGTTAGGATCGCGGTCGCCTCCCCACACCATGCACTCCGCAACGCAAGGAAGCGCCTGCAGGTAGCTTTCGAGCTCCTCCGGATAGACGTTCTTGCCGTTGTTGGCAATGATGACGTTCTTCTTGCGGCCCGTGATGAACACATAGTTGTCGCGGTCGAGATAACCGATGTCGCCGGTGTGGAACCAGCCCTCTTCATCGAGCACGGCAGCCGTGTTCTCAGGATCCTTGTAGTAGCCCATCATGACCTGAGGCCCGCGGAAGCAGATCTCGCCGATGCCGTTGCTGTCGGCGTCGAGTATCTTGCACTCGGTAAAAGGCATCAGATGCCCGGCCGAGGCGTTTTTCATATACTTGCGCTTTGCCGGGTTCAGTGCAACGATAGGTGCGCATTCCGAGAGGCCGTAGCCCTGGATGGCGTTGAAGCCTATGTTGCAGAACGAGTCGAGTATGGCTCCGTCGATAGGGGCTCCGCCCGAGATGAGCGTGTGCAGCCTGCCGCCGAATACCTCTTCGATGTCCTTTGTGACCTTCTTAGGCAGCTTCACCTTGAAGCGGCTCGCCTCGCGGTCCATGAGCTCAAACACTCTCATCTGCTTGTCGGTCAGCTTGTCAGCGACTGAGCGCCTTATCTTGTTGTGGAAATTCTCGATGATGGCAGGCACGGCCAGCATGATGGTCGGCCTCACCTCGAGGATATCCTTGCGGATGTACTTGAGCCCGCGGCTGAACGCTACGGTCGCTCCGCTGTAGACGCAGCTTAGGAAGGTAGCGGTGCATTCGTAGCAGTGATGCATCGGCAGAACGGAGAAGCAGATGTCCTTCGGACGCGCCTCAAACATGGACTGCACGAGTATGGTGTCGAGCATCATGTTGCGGTGCGAGAGCATTACGCCCTTTGCCACGCCCGTTGTGCCTGATGTGAAGATGATGGATGCGAGGTCGGTGTTGACTACCTGCGCGTCTATGTAGCGGCGGTCTCCGTTCCATACCATGTGGCGGCCCTTCTCGCGGAGCTTCTTCCACGAGATGAGGCCTGCTTCGGCATCTTCGTCCTCGTCCATGTCGGCATTGATGATAAAGCGGAGGTTGGTATCACCGTCGGCCTTTATATTCTTGAACATCTTGTAGTATTTGTTGTTTATGGTGATGACCGCCTCAAGCTCACCCTTGATTGTGAGCTGCTTCAGCTCGCTCTCGTTGAGCTCTCTGTCGAGAGGAACGACGACTCCGACTCCTCCTATTACGGCAAGGTAGGACTCGCCCCACTCCGATGAGTTGCGGCCGATGAGACCGATGTGCCTGTCCTCGAGGCCGAGCTCAAGAAGACCTGTGCCGATAGCGTTGACGTCTTCACGCGCCTGCCTGAAGCTGATCTCCCTGAAAGGCTGGTCCGGCTTATACTTCTGCATGAAGAGCGGAAGGTCAGGGTGCTCGTCAGCGCTGTAATTCAGCATGTCCTTGATGTCAGTAACGACATGCTTGTCTTTGAAGAGGTAGCGCTTGTCCTTGGACTTCTTAAGCTCAGTCAGCATCTGCTCGATGACCTCGCGCTCACGCCTCTTGATATTTCTGTATTCTGCGTCTGTGTATTTTCTGCTCATGTAAGTGCCCCAATATGCAGCCGGCTTGCGTAAAATGCCGGCTTTAAATATAATTGTGCAATAACGGATGCTGATGCCGGGCCTGCTGTGAAAACAGCGCTGCGGCCGGTCAGCTAATGGTCAGCTCTTGGGTAAGCTGAGCATTTACAAAAAAGTATTATAGCATATATACACTTGTATCACACGGATTTCAAGCGTTCTGCGGAATTTTTAGGGTTCCGGGGGATGTTGGGGCCGATAAAGATAAAATGGAAAGGAAGTCATTGTAATGGAAGAAGTAAGGATCATAGACCTTAAGGAAAGCATCCTGGCGGATAATGACGCGGATGCTGACAGGCTGCGCGAAGAGCTGGCAGCCGAAAAGACGGTATATATAAATGTAATGAGTTCGCCGGGCTCGGGCAAAACATCCACCATCCTCAGGCTCGTGGAGCAGCTCAGGCTGAGCTTCAGGGTAGGAGTCCTCGAGGCGGACATAGACGGAGACGTCGACACAAGAACGATGCTCGACGCCGGGATCCCTTCGGTGCAGCTCCACACAGGCGGAATGTGCCATCTCGACGCGGACATGAGCCGCCAGGCCCTCAGAGAGATAGGGTCGCAGGATCTCGACATCGTCATACTCGAAAACGTCGGCAACCTCGTATGCCCTGCGGAGTTTGATACAGGAGCACAGATCAACCTCGTGATCCTGTCAGTGCCTGAAGGCGACGACAAGCCGCTCAAGTATCCTCTTATGTTCTCAAAGGCAGACGTCGTTGCGGTAAACAAGATAGACGCAATGGAGGCCTTCGATTTCAGCCCTGAAAAATTCAAGCAGTACGTGGCGGAGCGCTGCCCGGATGCGCCGGTATTCATGGTATCTGCTGCGACAGGAGAGGGCGTGATAGCGCTGGCAGAATGGCTCGGCGACCGCGCACGCGAGATCCTGGAGTACGTAGACTGATAAATTTGTTATAAAGAAGACTCAAAAGTGTCCGAACGAGGGGCCAATTTGCAGCCTGTTATGAGGGGAGAGCGAGCGGTTTTGACGCGAAGCTCGAGCCCATAACAGATGCGTCGCAAATTTTGAGCCGCGAGGCGTACCCGAGAGAGGAACTTTTGAGGCTTCAGTAAGGTAAAAGAAAGAGATAGAGAAATGGCAGAAAATAATGTACGTGTAATAGATGTAAACGTTGGGATATTCGAAGAGAATGACCGTATCGCCGCAGATGTAAGAGCGCAGAACAAGGCGAACGGGACCTTCATGGTGAACGTAATGGCTTCGCCGGGTGCGGGCAAAACCACCACTCTGCTGCGCACCATCGCAGCTCTTGGTGATGAATATAAAATTGGCGTGATGGAAGCGGATATCGAGGCGACGGTAGATGCCGAGAAGATGGCGGAAGCCGGCGTGCGCTCGATGCAGATCCACACCGGCGGAGAGTGCTGCATGGATGCTGCGATGACACAGGCGGCCATCAATGAGTTCGACACATCCGACCTCGATCTCGTGTTCCTTGAGAACGTAGGCAATCTGGTCTGCACAGCCGAGCAGGATACAGGCGCCAACATCAATATCGAGATACTGTCGGTGCCTGAGGGCGATGACAAGCCGCTCAAGTATCCTCTGATGTTCACGGTCACACAGGCTGTCCTTGTAAACAAGACAGACACACGCAAGTTCTTCGCTTTCGACGACGAGGCATTCGTTGAGAGAGTGCATGCGCTGAATCCGCTGTCAGAGATATTCTTTGTGTCGGCAAAGACAGGCGAAGGATTCGACGCATGGATAAGCTGGCTTCGCCGCCAGATAGAGCTGTCGAAGGCTATGTAATTCAATAAGAAAGAGGGTATAAAAAACTATGTTTGATGTTGCAATAATCGGAACGGGCCCTGCGGGCCTTTCGGCGGCGCTCACTCTGAAGCTCCACAACAAGGATATCATCTGGTTCGGCTCCAATGAGCTGAGCGACAAGGTAGGCAAGTCCGAGAAGATAGCCAACTATCCGGGCGTGGCGATGGTTTCGGGCGCTGAGCTCAACGGAAAGTTCCGCGCGCAGGCTGAAGAAATGGGACTGGAGCCTGTCGACAAGCGCGTTACGAATATTGCTGATATGGGCGGATCGTTCATGATACTCGCCGACAATGAGATGTTTGAGGCGCGCACCGTGCTGCTTTCGACGGGTATCGCGGCAGCCAAGGGGATGGAGAACGAGGCGAGACTGCTCGGCTCGGGCGTGAGCTATTGCGCGACCTGCGACGGCTTCCTGTATAAGGGAAAGACCGCTGCTGTATACTGCACAGATGAGCGCATGGAACACGACATCAAGTACCTCGAGGAGGTATGCGGAAAGCTGTACATCTATACGAGTTTCGGATACACGACAGACGCTGAGAACGCTGAAGTGCTGAAGCTGCCTGTGAAGAAGCTCGACGGCGGCATGAAGTGCGAATCCATTGAGCTTACGGACGGCACAAAGATAGATGTTGACGGCATCTTCATCCTGAGGCCTGCCATCGCGCCGTCTACGGTGCTCCCGGGTCTTGAGATGGACGGCGCGCACATAAAGGTGGGCCGCAGCCAGGAGACAAACTTCAAGGGCTGCTACGCTGCGGGAGACTGCACGGGCAGGCCGTATCAGATCGCGAAGGCGGTCGGTGAGGGCAATGTTGCTGCTCACGCCATACTCGAGCGCCTCAGTGAAATGGATAAAGGTGAGTAAGATAATAATGACAGAACTTAGAATAGAGAACCAGGCGATGATGTTCGCCTTCCTCAGCCGCGCTGCCATAGAGGCGAAGGGCGAGGAGGGCCGCAGGGCGATACAGGCCGGCATGATCCGCTACGGAAGAGAGCGCGGCGCCAGAATGGCTGAGCGCGCCCGCAAGGCAGGCGATCCGGTCGATCTGTGGACAAACCAGGCTTACGGAGAATGGAAGCCTGACTACGCAGGCCAGATGGAATTCGGGATGCTGCGTTCGGAGCCTACCTATCAGACGTACATCGCAAAGTGCGCGTGGTGCGAGGCCTGGAAGAAATACGACATACTTGAATACGGACGCGAGTACTGCGTCAATGTGGATGCCGCGGTCTATGAAGGATTCGGATGCGGAGCTGTCTGTACGCCTCTGACGACTTCGATGAGCTGGGGCGGAGATCGCTGCGACTTCGACTGGGGAAAGCCGCTGAGCGAAGACGAGCTTAAGATGATGGCGGATAAAAAGGCCGAGCTAGGAACGAGCGCCATGAGAGACTTCAACTTCCATACAGCTCATATCTACTGCGCGGTCGCCGACGAGCTCTGCAAACATTTTCCTGAAGACTCAAAGGCAATTATTGACAGAGCGGTCGCGGACTACATCGCACTCTTCGGGCAGGAAGAGTACGACTGTCTGCTCGAGTTCTCACCGGACGAATTCTGATCTGAGGGAGAATTGTGGACTTGAGATCTTTCATACTTAATGCCGAATACGCGACAACTTTCGGGGCATACTGGATGGTCTACGGGATCATCGGCAGTTTTGCCTCGGTTTTTATGCTCGCGAAAGGCTACGACAACATGCATATAGGAATGACGCTGGCAGCTGCCAATCTGCTGGCATTTGTGATGCAGCCTTTTATCGCTGACCGCATGGACAGGGCCAGGGGAATAAAGCTGATCGACAGCTCTGTATACATGACTCTGGCAATGATGCTGATCGGCGCCGGATACTTTATCTTTGCGGGCGGGAGCTTCATGCTGGCCGCTGCCATAGTGCTCATACTGGCCGTGCATGCCCTGCTGCAGCCGGGACTCAATTCGCTGGCATTCAGGCTCAGCAAAAGCGGTATCGATGTGAGCTTCGGCATAGGCCGCGCGGGAGGCTCGCTCGGCTTCTCGGCAATAGTCGCCGTGATCGGGACTCTCGTCGAGAAAAGGGGCGTGATGGTGCTGCCTGTAAGCGCCGAGGCGGCATGCCTGCTGCTTATAGCGCTCCTGCTCCTCACAAAAAACACTTTTCTGATGATGACCCGCGAAACGGCAGAGAAAAAAACTGCAGCACTTGCAGAAAGCGCGAACGCGGAGAGTGAGAGCGCCGCGGATCATGATGACGAAAGGATAGACCTGAAGGAATTCATTGCCCGCAACAAGTATTTCTTCATCATGAATCTGGGAGTCGCGGGACTGTTCTTCAGCAATGCGGTGCTGACGAATTACATGGCGCAGATAGCGGACAACGTGGGCGGCACCACGGAGCAGGTGGGCAGGATACTCTCGCTGATGGCTCTGCTCGAGATACCTACGATGCTGTTCTACGACAGGATACGCAGACATTTTTCGAGCGTGACGCTCATAAGGCTGGCCTCGGTAGGGTTCACGGCGAAGATAGCCATTTGCTGGATCGCGGGGTCGGTGACGCTGCTCTTCGCGGCGCAGTTCTTTCAGCTGGTCGCTTTCGCTCTCATGATGCCGGGAATGGTGTACTACATCAATGAGATAATGAGTCCGGGAGAGGCTATCAAGGGGCAGGCGCTCTTCACGATGATGATAGTGCTCTCAACCATCGCGGCGAGCTTCACGGGTGGCTGGATACTGGATGCCTCGGGGGCAAAGGCACTTGCCTTCGTTTCGCTGGCAGTGACGGCTGCCGGAGCCGCTGTTGTGATCACGACCATCGGCAAGGTTAAAGCCCACAGGTGATTGCCGCGCGGCGGACCGTGTGGTACAATCACGATACAACTGAAAAACAGGAGATCAACAATGGATACAAGAGTCGCCGTGATAAGCATTATTGTCACGCAGGCCGACCGTGTGGAAATGCTGAACGATCTTCTCCATGAATACTCCGCATATATAATCGGACGCATGGGGATCCCGTATAAGGAAAAGGGGATCAGCATCATCAGCATAGCCATTGACGCCCCGATGGATAAGATAAACTCACTCACCGGAGCGCTCGGACGCCTCGACGGCATCAATGCCAAGGTGGCCTACGCCAAAGTCTAGAGACATCCTCCTGAAGCCGAAATCCCATGAAGAGGGCTTGAGGCCGAAGCAAGATGCGACGCTGATCGTTTAACAGGACGCTTATTTGCGTTCGCTTGATATGATTTACGCAGCCTTGCTTCACACGGAGCGGGGCTGTTTTGATTTGGCAGGGAGCCGCCGTACAACAAAGAAAAAAGGAAAAACAAGCAGATGAGCCTCAGAAGAGACGGAAGGCTTGGAGCCGCATGGATCGCAATACTTATTGTGCTGCCGTTTGCCGCAGCCCTGATCGCCCTCGGGATAGGACGCATGTCCATCTCGCCGGGCGAGGTGCTTGACGTGCTTCGCGCCGCGCTGGCCGGGAAGCATGTATCGAGCGGGCTGGTAGAGAAGACCGTGCTGCAGCTGAGGCTGCCGCGCATAATACTGGCGGTGCTCGTAGGAGCGGGACTGTCGGTCTCGGGCTGCGCGTTCCAGAGCCTTTTTGCGAACCCGCTCGCTACGCCTGACACGCTCGGTGTCGCAAGCGGCGCGGCCTTTGGCGCTGCCCTCGGCATACTGCTCGGATTCGATCTGATCGGAATTCAGCTGATGGGCCTCGCGATGGGAGGCGCGGCAGTTATGCTTACATGGCTGGCGGGCTCGGGCAAGGACAGAGGCGGCCTCAGCTACATAGTGCTCTCGGGCATAATGATAGGATCGCTATTCTCTGCGCTCATATCCTTTGTAAAATTTGCCGCCGACGCGGAGTCACAGCTGCCGGCGATCACATACTGGCTGATGGGCGGCCTCGACAAGGCCAACTACCGCACGCTCTCTCTCGGAGCACCGGTCATCATAGCGGGAGTGCTGGTGTTCATGCTCATAAGATGGCGCATGAACCTTCTGCCTCTTTCAGATGATGAAGCCAGGGCGTCGGGTGTGAACATCCGCCTGCTCAGAGGGGTCACCGTCGTGGCCGCGACCGCCGTCACTGCCTCGTGCGTGTCGATGTGCGGACAGGTAGGCTGGGTGGGGCTCCTTATACCTCACATGTGCCGCATGCTCTTCGGCAACAACCATCTTTCGATAGTGCCGGCCTCCGTGAGCTTCGGAGCCGTGTTCATGATAATCGTAGATACACTGGCGCGCAGCATATCCGCTGCTGAGATACCGGTATCGATACTGACGGCCATGATAGGCGCGCCGTTCTTTATAGTTCTGATGAGAAGAAGCGGAGGCTGGAGGATATGAGCGAAGCATTGAAAAACGGTGCGCGCTCCGGCGGTGCTCTTCTCAGGATAGAGAACGGAAGCTTCGCGTATAAGAACGGCCCGCAGATACTGAAAGATATAAATATAGAAGTCGGGCCGGGCGAGATACTCGCCATACTGGGGCCTAACGGTGCAGGCAAAACGACTCTCCTGCGCTGCATGATGGACATGCTTCACTGGCAGGGCGGGCGCAGCCTGCTTGACGGCGAAGACATACGAGGCATCCCCGCATCCAGGCTCTGGCGGCAGATGGCGTATGTGCCTCAGGCCAGATCGGCCGCGGTGTCATACACGGCCTTTCAGACGGTGCTTCTCGGACGAAGCAGCCGCATCGGAGCATTCTCAGCTCCTTCAGCGGAAGACATGCAGGTCGCCGAAACCGTGATGGACAGACTCGGGATACGGCATCTCGCCGACAAGCCGTGCTATGCCATAAGCGGCGGAGAGCTCCAGATGGTGCTGATAGCGCGCGCGATGGCGGCCGAGCCTGAGATACTGGTGCTCGACGAGCCGGAGTCGAACCTCGACTTCAAAAACCAGCTTATCGTGCTCGATACGATGACGGCTCTGGCTGCGGAGGGAGTCGCGTGCATATTCAATACGCACTATCCGGCTCACGCCCTGCAGAGGGCAGGTAAGGCGCTGATGCTCTCAAAAGACGGAAGGAGCATATTCGGGGATACCACAAGCGTGGTGACTGAGGAGAACATCAGGCGGGCCTTCGGGGTCGACGCCCTTATAGGCGAGGTGGAGACGCCGCGCAGTATAATGAAGAATGTTGTGGCCGTAAGGGTAGCGGGCGAAACGGAAACAGCCAGCGGTGCGGCCGCGGCTGCTCCTGAGAAAGCAGAGAAGAAGGATGATGCTATACTTGCCTCCGTGACCGTCATAATGCGGAGCAACGAGAGGGCAGACCTAATAAATAAAGCGTTCAGGGAATACAATCACCTGCTCATAGGCAGGATGGGGCTTCCGCACAGGAGGTCGGAAAAATACATCATCAGCGTCATGCTCGAGGGGCCAGAGTCTGAGATCGAAGCGCTTTCGCACAGACTGAGCCTCATACCGGATATCAGCGTAAAGACTACGTATGAGTAAGGCTGCGCTGCGTGCAACCAGGTGCAAACACGCCAGGCGTGCACCCGGAAACAGACATAACGTGCGTGCGTCCGGACACAGACACACCAGGCATGCACCCGGGCGCAGACAGCACCAGGGCTCTCTGCTGAAAGAAAGGAAACATAAATGATCAAAATAGCAGTTTACGGAAAGGGCGGGATCGGCAAGTCGACCACAGTGTCGAACGTGTCAGCCGCGCTCGCGGATATGGGATACAAAGTGATGCAGATCGGCTGCGACCCAAAGGCGGATTCGACTTCGAGCCTGCACGGACAGGGCGAGATGACGACGGTGCTCGACCTCGTGAGAGAGCGCAAGAATGCCTTCGATCTGCAGGACATGGTAAAGGAAGGCTACGGCGGAGTCATCTGCGTCGAAGCCGGCGGACCTACTCCTGGTCTGGGCTGCGCGGGGCGCGGAATAATCGCGGCTCTCGACAAGCTGAAGGAGAAGGGTGCCTATGAGACCTTCAAGCCTGATGTGGTCATCTACGATGTTCTGGGCGATGTCGTCTGCGGCGGCTTCTCGATGCCGATGCGCGGCGGCTATGCCGACAAGGTGTTTGTGATAACCTCGGGCGAGAACATGGCAATCCACGCCGCCGCGAACATAGCGCTCGCGCTCGACGGATTCAGGGACAGGGGCTACGCGACTCTGGGCGGCATCATCCTGAACCGCAGGAACGTCCGCGATGAGGACGCGAAGGTCGCTGAGCTCGCCTCCGACATCGGATCGGAAGTGATAGGCGAGCTGAGCAGGAGCGAGACGGTCACCGACGCGGAAGATCTGGGCAAGACTGTTATCGAGGCCTTCCCTGACAGCGAGATGGCAGGCGAATACCGCAGGCTGGCGAAGACGCTCCTGGAAATCTGCAAAAATTAACAAAATGCGGCTCACTTGAGTGAGGAGTCGGCTGCAAAAGGCAACCCTGAAAAGAGTCAGTTGCCGAAAAGCGATCCTGAAAAGGACTTTTCAAAAATTTTCTACATGAGGGAGCCTTTTTAGGCATTTCATGTAGAAAATAAGATGCGATTACGATGGCTGTATATAAATTCATCTGAAGAAACGAGACGATTGTATCAGATGTAGCGCCTGATTATCGCAACAATGACTGATTCGTCCGATGTTAAACTAATTTGGCTGGTGACGGGAGACAAACCAGAACATCGCGAGTGGGTTTTTCTACATATAAGTCCGTTTTTTCAAAAAAATGTAGAAAAAAATAAATAACTCCTTTTTTCGATCAGTATGCGGCTCGGATAAATGATCGATTATGCAAAGATAGTAATAAAATTACAAAATCAGAAAGATGCTAAAAAAAGTTTACGAAAAACAGAATAAAAAACTCAGCATTGATGAGATCCCTCATGTGCGGATCGCGGATGCGGCGTTCCCGGCTCCGTTCAGGTCGGGGCTGGAGTATTCATCTCCGGCCCGCGGCACGTGGAACATAGTCCACACCGGGATGCTTATCCCGGAGGCACACGAAATCTTCGTGTGCGCCGCGGGCTGCCTGCGCGGAGTCGTGCTGACAGCTGCTGAGATGGGAACTGCCGACAGATTCTCCACAGTTGCGATCCGTGAGAACAACCTCCTCGACGGAGACATGGAAGACCTCGTCATCGAGGGAGTGTCGGATATAATCAGCAAGCTCCCGAAGCGCCCGCCTGCAGTCCTTGTATATACAAGCTGCGTGCATCATTTCACGGGAGTCGATCTCGACATGATATACGACACCCTGAGGAGGCGCTTCCCAGATATCGATTTCACCGACTGCTACATGAATCCTATCATGCGAAAGAGCGGCCTGACGCCTGATCAGCTCATGAGGTCGCGTCTCTACATGCTCCTGCATGAGAGGGAGAGGGACCCGCGGGCTGTCGCTATCATAGGAAACGATCTTCCGACCGATGAGGACAGCGATCTTATTAAGATCCTCAGGAAAGAGGGGCTGAAGGTGCATGAGATCACCTCGTGCAAAACCTATGATGAGTACCAGCAGATGGCGGAAAGCGATGTATATATCTCGTACAATCCGGACGCGGCTCCGGGAGGCGACATGCTGTCCGGGAGACTGGGCGGCAGGCACTATGCCCTGAAGTTCAGCTTCGACTACGACGAGATAGACGAAACATTCGCCGGACTGGCAGAGGCGCTTGGCATCGAAGCCCGCAGCAGCGAAGAGATCGCGGCGCTGAGGACTGAGTGCGAAAAAGAACTCGAAGAGACTAAAAAGCTGATCGGAGATACTACTGTCAGCATCGACTATACATTCTGCCCGAGGCCTCTCGGACTTGCCAAGCTGCTTCTCGATCACGGCATGAATGTGAAAAGGCTATACGCCGACGGGATTCCGGGCGGCGACAGGGCGGCCTTCGACAGCCTGCGGGAGGAGCATCCGGATCTGATGATCTATCCGACGGTGCACCCGGGCATGAGGTTCGCGCGCACTGCGAACGCTGAGGCGCGAAGCGGCGTGAAGG
>CADATR010000021.1 GCA_902790885.1 uncultured Eubacteriales bacterium | reverse complement strand
ACCCATTTTTCCCAAAGTACCGTAATAATTCCCATAGTTATATCAGCTTGCGTCCGGCGACGTCGACGAAGACGTCCTCGAGTGTGGTCTGCCTGAGTGATGAGTCTGCCGGTGCTGTCTCAAGGTATCTGATCGCTTCTTCTCTTGTGGTGAAGTGCGTGCTCTTGAGGTCGCCTTCTCCGGTCTCGTCTACTGTGAACTCGCCGAGCTCCTTAATAAGGGCACGCGGCGAATTTCTGGAGCCGGCCTCTGTTGATCATGGCCACTCTGTCGCAGAGTGCCTCTGCCTCTTCAATGTAATGCGTGGTAAGGAGGATGGTCATGTTCTGACCGGATACCTGTCTCAAGAGGTTCCACATCTGCCGCCTCGAGAGTGCGTCCATGCCTGCGGTCGGCTCATCAAGGAGGAGTATCTCCGGCTCTATAAGAAGGGCGCGGCATATCATGAGCTTTCTCTTCATTCCGCCAGACAGGTGACGAACCACTCTTCTGTGGTAGTCTCCGAGCCCTGCGAACTCGAGAAGCTCGTCCGACCTCTTCTTTATCTCCTTTTTCGGCATAAAGTAAAGGCGCCCCTGATACTCCATGACTTCATCCATGGTCATATCCTGGCGCATCGAATATTCCTGAGTGATGACAGCGAGCTTCCTCTTCTGCTCGGAAGCAGCTCTTGTCAGTTTCACCCCGTCTATATATATCTCGCCCGAAGTCGGCAGCAGGACAGTCGACAGCATGCTTATGGTCGTCGTCTTGCCTGCCCCGTTAGGTCCGAGCAGCCCAAAGAACTCGCCGGTCCCGATCTCGAAGGAGAGACCGTCGACAGCGGTAAAGTTACCGAATTTCTTGGTGAGTTCTTTCAGTTCTATCATTCTTCCTTTATACTGTTGGTTTTGCTTGAAATGAAACATGAGCGGAACGAGAATCCACAGAAGCCTTTAAGCATTGCGGCTTCGAGGACTCGAGTGAAGATCATGTTTCATTTCTTTTCCTTAGCTATTATGAGCGAGAAGTATCCGGCTTCATCCGGTATCTCCTCAAGCGAGCGGTACACCTTCTCGGTCTCCATGCTGCAGTTCTCTACTGCCTGAGCATCGTATCCCGATCTTGCAAGCATTGCCTTGACCTGAGGCATTTTGCTTGCGGACTTCATGATGGCATAGTTGCCCGGCCACTCAAGTGTCCCTTCGGTGTTGTGAAGACCCGGTATTACATGCAGCGGCTCATTCCACTCTGTCAGGGATATTCCAAGCCTTGCAGCTGCTGCGCAGAAAGACGGGATGCCGCTGACGAGCTCTACTTCATAACCTTCATCCTCCAGAATTTGCTGGATGTAGCTGAAAGTGCAGTAGATGGTGGAGTCTCCGAGAGTAAGGTATACGACGTTCTTGCCCTCATCGAGATACTTCTCTATGGTGTCTGCAGCTTCCCTGTGGCTCTTTGCGATCAGCTCGCGGTCCCTGACCATCGGCATGTATATCGGGATCAGAGTCTTGTCTGCGAGCTCTGGTACCGCTGCAGCTGCGATCTTGTATGCGACTGCGTCCTGCGGCACTTTGCCCGGAACCGCCATCACTTCATTTTCTCTGATAAGCCTGCAGGCCTTGAGTGTCATCAGCTCGGGATCTCCCGGGCCTACGCCTACTCCATATGCTTTTCCTCTTGCCATTGTATTTGTCCTTTTCTGCCGGTTATTTTACAGCTTTGCTCACTTCTTCAAGTTTCACGCAAAGCGATTCAAGTGTCGCCTCGTCGGAAACGCACACACCCATGCCGCAGCGTTTTGCCTCAGCAGCTGTCTGCTTTCCGATGCACACGGCTCTCACCTTTCTGAAGTTCATGCCCTTGTATGCATTCACGAATCCTCTTACAGTCGATGCGCTGGTGAAAAGCGCGAATGTATGAGGATCGTCGAATTCCGTATCTGCGTCGAACCACTCCTGTGTCACGTATTTCGTGTCGTATGTGGTGACGTCATCAATGTGGACTCCCCTTACGCGTGAAAGCTCTTCGACCAGCTCAGGGTTGCCGAGTCTTGCCCTCGGGATGAGGACTCTGTCGCCCTTCCTGAGGAGGACTGCAAGCTGTGCGCCAAGCGTCCTTCCGTCATATACGGTCGGGATCATGTCCGGTCGGATGCCGTACTTGAGAAGCTCTCTCTCGGTCCCTTTTCCTATCGCAGCTATGCTGCAGTACGCCAGCATCCTGAGATCATACTTCTCAAGCAGTCTGTCCATAAATACCCTGACGCCGCTCGGGCTGGTGAAAACGACCCATTCGTAGCCGCTCTTCCTGAGGCCCTTGATCGCTTCGTCGATGACAGGGTTCTCCTCCGCAGCCTCGATCCTGATGGTCGGGAGCTCTATCGCTTCAGCGCCCTTTTCTCTCAGCATCTTCGCAAGGCCTGAACTCAGTTCTCTCGGCCTCGTCACGACCGCCCTTACACCTGCAAGCGGCAGATCTTCAAGCCAGCTGAAGTCTTCAGACAGCGCTGCGACCTCGCCGACAACTATGATGGCAGGCATGACGACTTTGGCCTTCTTCGCTGCCTCAGCGAGCCCCTCAACTGTTGAAGAGATGATCCTCTGCGCAGCGGTGGTGCCCTTTTCGATGACTGCAGCCGGAGTCTCCGGATCGATGCCTCCGCCCATGAGGCCGTTCATCAGTACCGGAAGCGAAGATATCCCCATCAGGAACACTATCGTCCCGCCGGCTTCTGCAAGTGCGGCAAAATCTATGTCGTATGTGTGGTCCTTTCTCCTGTGGCCGGTAACGACGTGCACGCTCGAGCAGTGATCCCTGTGAGTCACCGGTATCCCTGCATATGCAGGTACGGCAAAAGCGCTGGTGACACCCGGCACGACCTCGTACGGTATCCCGTTTTTCTTAAGAAGCTCAAGTTCCTCGCCGCCGCGTCCGAAGACGAACGGGTCACCGCCCTTGAGGCGGACCACCTTAAGGCCCTGCTGGGCCTTCTCAAGCAGCAGCTTGTTGATCTCGCTCTGCTTCATCGTGTGAAGGCCGGATCTCTTACCGACGTATATCTTCTCAGCTTCTTCAGGGATGAGCGAGAGGATGCTGCTTCCGACGAGTGCGTCATACACTACGACATCAGCCGCCTCTATGACGTCTCTGGCCTTCAGCGTCAGGAGCCTGTAGTCTCCCGGGCCTGCTCCGACAAGCCAGACTTTGCCTTTTCTGTTATGCTTTATTTTTTCCTTATCCATGCGTAAGACTTATGTATCCTTTGCCCTTTTCTTTTTTGTTTATTTCGCGAGAAGGCGCTCTGCGAGCTCCCTCCCGAGTTCTGCAGCGTTCTCCGGATCACCGCTGATCCTGTCGCGGATGATCCTGCCGTGCTCGGCATCGTATCTTAATCCTATTATATACATTTTGCCGTCTTCTACCCACGAAAAAGATGTATCTGCCGAACCGCAGTCTGCTCCGATGGTTCTGACAAAACTTCTCTCCGCGGCTGCCGAGAGCTCCGACTCCCTGCAGTTTATCGCCGGCAGCACCGTATCCATAAGATAGCCGTCGTCCGCTCTCGCCTGCATGCCCATTATGCCCTGGCATGATGCAGGCACCAGCTCATCAGGCTCAAAAGTCCTGCTGATCCTGTGCTCAAGGCCGAGCCTGATGATCCCGGCAGCCGCCATGACCAGCGCCGAATACTGCCCTTCATCCAGCTTCCTGAGCCTTGTCTCGACATTTCCGCGGACCGGCGCTGTCTCCGCGCCCGGATACAGCTCTTTGATCTGAAGCGCGCGCCTCTTGCTCGAAGTCCCTACCGGGAGAGACATGTCCAGCTCCGCCTTTCCCTCCGGCAGAATGAGCACATCCCTCGGATCCTCCCTGACCGAAAAAGCAGCCAGCGGGATATCCTCAGGCACATCCATCGGGAGGTCCTTCAGGCTGTGCACCGTGAGATCCGCTTCGCCACGTCTCAGAGCCTCGTCGAGCTCCTTGACAAACAGCCCTTTTCCGCCGATCTGGTCCAGCGTCTTATCCAGGATCTTATCGCCCGTCGTCTTCATGGTGACGAGGCTCAGCTCCGCCTCCGGGAAGGCGGAGCCTATCTCCTTCATTACAAGCTCCGACTGGATGACTGCCAGCCTGCTCGCCCTGCTACCTATTACTATTCTATTTCCGTTACGTTCCATTATTTCCTTAATAGAGAGTTTTATATAGTGAATTCACTTATAATACTAACCTATTCTTCCTTCTTTGATGCACTCCGCGAGTTCCTTCGCATAGTATGTCTCATATATCGATGCGCCTGCTCTGAACGCAGCAACAGCCATCTCGCACATGATCGACTTCTCATCGATCCAGCCCTGGGCAGCAGCCGCTTTGACCATAGCATATTCGCCGCTGACGCTGTATGTAGCGACAGGAACATCGGTAGTCTCATATACCTCTCTGATGACATCGAGGTAAGCAGTTGCCGGCTTGACCATGATGATGTCAGCGCCTTCCTCAACATCGAGGAGAGCCTCCTTGACGCCCTCTCTTCTGTTGTGGTAGTCCATCTGATAGCTCCTGCGGTCGCCGAACGAAGGCGCAGAACCTGCAGCCTCTCTGAACGGGCCGTAGAACGATGAAGCGTACTTTACAGCGTAGGACATGATCGGAGTGTTGGTAAGTCCGTTAGCGTCCAGCGCCTCTCTGATAGCTCCTACTCTTCCGTCCATCATATCTGACGGAGCGACCATGTCGGCACCTGCCAGAGCCTGCGAAACTGCCGTTTTGCTCAGAAGCTCGAGTGTGCTGTCATTGTCAACGTCGTGGTGCCCGCCGCACTCGCAGATGAGTCCGCAGTGGCCGTGCGAAGTGTACTCGCAGAGGCATACATCAGCGATGACATACATCTCAGGATACTTCTCCTTGATGTATCTGACGGCTCTCTGGATGATGCCGTCCTCTGCATAAGCCTGGCTGCCGATCTCGTCCTTGTGATCAGGAATGCCGAACAGCATGATGCTGTTTACGCCCGCCCTGAGCATCTCTTCGATCTTGGCGTCGACCATATCTACAGTATATCTGTACTGACCCGGAAGAGCTTTGATCTCATCCGTTTTGCCTGTGCCGTCCATAACGAACATCGGGTAAACCAGCGATGATGCATCGACTCTGGTCTCTCTGACCATCTTGCGGAGTCCGGGAGTTGTGCGAAGTCTTCTCGGTCTTGAAATAAGTTCCATTAATACTTTCTCTCTTTCCGCACCGGTTGCTTTTTCTAAAGTACCGGCGCTCTTAAATATTGGGTATGAAATCCAGACTCTAGTCCTGACCCTGTTTTTATCTTTTATCTGGATGCACGGATAAGTTCTATGATCTTATCGTAGTTCTCCGCCCTGTGCGGGAATGTGCAGTCCGTGCAGACTTTGATAGTCCTGCCTTCCTTCTCGTGAAAGCGGGGATTGCCCGGGCAGTGCTCGAGATGGTACAACGGGCAGTAGCAGAAGAGACAGTTCATCTCATCAATGCCTTCGTGGCATGGGTAGTATTTGCAGTCTCTATTCTCGAAATATTTATGCGAGTTCTCCATGATCCGGTCCTACCTTTCTGCCTTGTCCGTAGCATCAGCGCCTGTGCAGGCTCTCTGGTGCTCAAGCATCCTGTCCTTCAGCCTCTCTATGAGCTCAGGACATGAAGGATAATACAGATGCGGATAGCCTGCAAGCATCGTGCTGCCCGCATGCATGCACTCCCACGACCTGCCTGTTCCCGGCTTGACGGCAACAGCATCTTCCCCGTTGTTGTCGCTGTCGTAGTAGTGGAATTCGTGTCCCTTTATGCTGAGGCCGCTCAGGAGCGAGTCTTCAGGGGCAAAACCGGTTTCGTCCCCGCGGGATCCCGCGCAGTCGCCGGCATCGCTCTTCCCGCTGACTGTGATGTATCCGAATCGTCCGAGCTTTCCCGTATTGTGAGAACTGCCTTCGAGCACGCCGCACATCGGATACGTCTTTCCGTCTGCAGCAGTCATCTCTTCAAGGAGATACATGAACCCGCCGCACTCTGCCAGGCAAGGCATGCCGCCTTTGATCGCCTCGCGGATCGACTCCTTCATGCTTTCGTTGTCACTCAGGTCCTCTGCGTACAGCTCCGGATATCCGCCGCCGAGCAGTATCCCGTCAGCATCCTCAGGGAGCCGCCTGTCGTACACCGGCGAGAACTCCTCTATCCTTATGCCGCACTTCTCAAGCATCCTGAGGTTCTCTTCGTAGTAGAAGCAGAAAGCCTCATCGCGTGCGACCGCCAGGGTCAGCTGCGCTCCTGTATCTTCAGCATCGTTTTGCCCGGCTGATCCGGCTCCGGCGTGCGTGCCGTCAGCCTTCCCGGCCGGCGCGTTCAAGTCTTCCGCCTGAGCCATTATCTCAAGCAGCTTCACTGTATCTATGTTCTCTGCAATGAGGTTCCTGGCTGCGGTGACCTGCTCCTCGAGGTCATCTATCTCGTCAGGCATCATGAGCCCGAGGTGTCTGCTCTCGAGCTTTATATCCTTCACATCAGGTATCCCGCCGAGCAGGCAGACTTCCGTGCTCCTCTCTGCAGATATCTTCTCAAGCGCGCTCTCTATCTGCGGACTGATCTCGCCATAGTACCTTCCGGATATCCTGTTCAGGACTATGCCGCGGATGAGGCAGGCTTCATCGTCTGCCAGGATGCCCTTGATGACTGAGATCATGGTAGCGCCCATGCCCTTGACGTCTATGACGAGCACTGCAGGTGTCCCTGTTGCTCTTGCGACATCGTAGCAGGATCCTCTGCCCGCGGCGCCCGTGATGCCGTCGTATATCCCCATCACTCCTTCGATCACAGCACAGTCGCAGTCAGACTCAGCGATCTGCCTGCGGATGGCTTCGTCATCGGAGAAGAAAGTGTCGAGGTTGCCTCCCGGCACGCCTATGACGCGCCTGTGGAACATCGGATCTATGTAGTCGGGCCCGCACTTGTATGCGCGGACATTATATCTTCTGTCCTTCAGGAATGAGAGAAGTCCGCACGTTATTATCGTTTTGCCGCTGCCGCTTTTCGGCGCGGTCATCATGATGCGTCCGTACTTCATGCTCTGCTCCCTGCCTTAACGGCGTCCGTTCCGTCATCGCATGCAGACGCTCCCACGAGGTCAAAAGCCGCGATCATCACCGGATTCTCCGCTGTCAGGAGGTGATAGCTTCCGAGCTCTCTCGCCCTGCTGACAGACACCTGTTCTACGGTCAGGTTGCTTACATCCATGTCCGCGATGACGCCGGTTATCTCCGCCATCGTCTCGAGACTGACAGCGTTGATGACCACCTTTATCCCAGGGCAGCTGCTGCCGAGCTGTGCGAGTATCTCTCTGAGGTTGCCCGAGCTGCCGCCGATGAAGGCATGTGTCGCCCTCTCAAGTCCTCTCATAGCTTTAGGAGCCGTGCCCCTTACCACTTCTATGTTGCAAAGTCCGAGGTTGTCCGCGTTCTGCTGTATGAGGTCGCAGGCCTCATCCTTCATTTCTATCGCATATACTTTGCCGGCCGGGTCGAGCCGTGCGATCTCGCATGCCACCGATCCCGTGCCGCTTCCGATGTCGTATACCACCGAGCCCTCGGTCAGCCCCAGCTTCAGGACGCTGAGGTGCCTTACGCTCTCCTTGGTCATCGGGACTCTGGCTCTTATCATCTCATCGTCAGCTATGACAGGTGCCGCCGGTTTTGCCTCGCACTCCCTGTTGATGACAGCTGCGATGTACAGTCCCGGCTCAGTGATCTGAGCACAGTCAGCGCAGGTTATGAGCCCGACCTTCTCCTCAGGGTACGAAAGCTGCATCCCGAGGATTATCGCAACATGTCCAAGGCCCGCGCCTGCGAGCGTTTTGCCCATCAGTCTGACGTCTTCAGGTCCGGAGAGCAAAACAAAAGTCTTGCCGCTGTATCTCACTTTGCGCGCCAGTTCGGCAGCAGCACTTCTGTCGCCCCTGCTCCCGTGGATGCTCATGAGCTCCGCATCCTGGTAGCTGATGCCGGCCTTCGCCGCGAGGTATGCAAAAGACGAGATGCCCGGGTGCACCGCGACCCTGCAGTCGACGTCTTCTTCGTACGCCCAGTCTGCGATCTTAGGTGTGAGCAAAGCCGCTCCGCTGTAGAACCCGGTATCTCCCGAGAAGAGCACGGCAGCTCTCTCAGGGCGCCTCTCTTCGAGGACCGGGATGATGTCCTCAGCTCTGTAATATGGATAGGTTTCCCTTCCGTCGTAGTCTTCTATCATACGGGAGGCGCCGAAAAGTATGTCGGCCTTCCTGATGGCTTCCTCTGCCTCGCCGGTCAGAAGCGCCCTGTCTCCCGGGCCCGTTCCGACAAGATCAAGGCGCAGCCTTCTTCCTATGCCGAAATACTGTCTGAGTGCCTTGGCAACAGAGATGCCTGTCTCCTCTGCCGGTCTGCCTATAAGGTATACAGGGATGCCCGCCTCGGCTGCGGCCCTGATCTTGTCAGGCGCTCCTCCGGCCCTGCCGCTCGCCTTGGTCACCAGCACCTTGATATCGAACTGGCGGATGAGCGCCGCATCAGTTTCCCTGATGAACGGGCCCTGCATCGCTATTATCTGCTTGCCGCTTAAACCGGCCGCCTCGCACAGGCTGATGCTCTCATGTGACGGCAGAACCCTCGCATAGAGCCTGCTCCTCACACCTTCATCAGCCGCATATATACTTAGCTCCTTACTGCCCGTAGTCAGCAGGATATTTCCCTCAGTCTCCTTAAGAGCCTCCGCGCATGACGCCGCATCCCCGAAAACATGCAGCTCGGCGTCCTCAGGCATCATGGCGGCATCCTCAGGTCTCAGTATCCGCACGTACTCCCTGGCCGCCGCTTTGCACGCCGTCAGAATATTGTGAGATACCTCAGCAGCATAAGGATGAGTGGCATCGAAAACCATGCTGCCTTCATCCTTAATGAGGTCATACATCTGCAGCGCTGTGAGCCTTCCCCTGCGCACATCCGCATACCTGCTCGGCTCCATGACAAGCTCGCCGTACTCGGTCGCCACGCACACGATGTGCGCGATGCCGGATGCGGTCAGCTTCTCAGAGAGCGTCCTTCCTTCAGTTGTCCCGGAAAAAATAATAGGTTTCATATCTTTACCTCAGATGTGTCAATGGAGACAGTCCTTCTGGCACACTTACTTCTTATATCCCCTAGGCGTCACGAGCCGGTCTCCTATGATCCTGCTCTGTGAGTTACCAACGAAAACAGTCGTGAACATGTCGACCTGTGTATCTCTCAGCTCTGCCAGAGTGCACACGTGCGACTCTGTCCCGTCGCGCCCGATGTTCCTGACATAGCCGCATGCCCTCTCAGGATCGGCCTTCTCCATCAGGATGTCGCATGCCTTCTGCAGATAGTCGTGCCTCTTGCGGCTCGACGGATTGTATATGGCTATCGCAAAATCCCCGTCCGCTGCAGCCCTCAGTCTCTTCTCGATGAGCTCCCACGGAGTCATAAGGTCCGACAGGCTGATCACGCAGAAGTCGTGATTCAGCGGCGCTCCGAGTACTGCCGCTCCGCTCGAAGCCGCAGTGATCCCCGGGATCACACATATATCCGTCAGCATCGACGCGCCCGGATGCTCAGCATCGTATTCCTCGCCCAGCTCGAACATGAGGGATGCCATCCCGTATATTCCGGCGTCTCCGCTGCATATCATGGCGACCTCTTTGCCCATCGCCGCCTGCTCAAAGCACATCCTGCAGCGCTCGACCTCCTGCTTCATAGGCGTCGACAGATATTCCTTCCCCGCGAATCTGTCCCCGAGCAGCTCAAGGTACACCGTATACCCGATGATCACGTCCGCCCTGTCGAGTGCCGCCAGAGCCTCTTCCGTCATCATCGCTTCTTTTCCCGGTCCCATTCCGACTACTGTGATCATGTTCTATCCGCCTTTTTTATCATATTATCTGCAGCTAAATCTGCATCTGTCAGCACACTACCTGTTCTCATAGTCCGCAGTCTGCTTTATCTCTAATTACATATATGGCTCAGCGCTTTTCGGCTACCGCAATCGTCATTCCGTTCTCAGCCTGCTTGCATACAACCAGCTTCGAGCCGCTCCCCGCAGCAAGCACCGCCGACCTCTCCGCCACGCTGTCCACTCCGACCGTCTTCTTTACGAATTCCGATGATGCAAAATCTCCCTGCACCTTCTCGAGAAGTGTCGCTTCGTATGTGATCAGAGGCACCTTCCAGTATTCCGCCAGAGCCTTTATTCCCGGCTCCTCCGCCTTTATGTCTATAGTTGCGACCGCCCCAACCTCAGCAGCATCTAAGCCGTTTTCCGCCAGAACACGCTCCGCAAACTCTCTTATCTCTTCAGAACTTTTGCCCTTCCTGCAGCCAATGCCTACCGCATACCTGCCCGTACACAGCCTGATCGTCGCCAGGTTCTCAGCCGCAGGACTTTCTGCCTGCGCTCCTTCATCCGCACCAGCCTTGTCCATAGCGTCCAAAGCATCAGCAATCAGCACATCCACAGGCTCCTGCGGCGGATAGTCCTTGATGGATATAGTGACCGGCTTGCCCTTCAGTGCCGAAGCCGACACCTTCGCGATGCCGTCCCTGTTCACTATCCTGAGCCCATTCTCCTTAGCGAACAGGTCAACTGAAAACGCCTCATTTATATCCGTAGCCGTAGTGATCACCGGAGCCGCCCCGGTCGCTTCGGCTATCTCGAGTGACAGGCTGTTCGCTCCGCCCATGTGCCCCGACAGCACCGGTATGACATGCAGCCCCAGCTCGTCCATCACCAGAACCGGCGGATCCGTCAGCTTGTCCTTAACAAAAGGCGCGACCGACCTGACCGCAATGCCCATAGCGCTTATGAACACGAGCGCTGTTCCCTGCTCAAAAGCTTCCCTGCAGAGTTCATCCAGAGGCACTTCAGGCGCACTAACGCCCTGGGCTTTGCCCCTCAGGCACAGCTCAGTCTCATGTCCGCCGAGAGCCGCCTTCAATCCGGCAGCCAGCTCCGCTCCTTTTTCAGTAAAAGTGATTATTTTTATCTTCATGGATCTATTATTTCAACTCAGGACCACATGCAGGACCAATCTGGCAGCAAATTCACTTTTCTTCTGCACTTTAGGTCCACGCCCGGGACCAATTCCGCAGCACATTTGCCAGATTACCTCATCTCAGGACCACACAGAGGACCATTTTAGCAGCATTTTGCCAGATTAACTCTTCTCAAGGCCACACGCAGGACCAATTTTGCCCATCAGCTACTCTTCGGCAGCCCTGAATTCCGTCGAGAAGGTCTTGTCGTACAGCTTCGATTTCCCGTATCCGGCCATGCTCTTGGCGAGAACATCGCCCACGAGCACCAGAGCTGTCTTCGTTATTCCATGCGCTGCCGCTGTGGCTGCCAGCTCATCGACTCTGCAGTAATAGAATTCCTCTTCAGGCCAGGTCGCTTTGTAAATAATGGCTGCCGGCGTATCCGCCTCGTAGCCGCCCGCGATCAGCCTGCGCGACAGCTCTTCGAGCATTCCCGTGCTGAGATATATTGCCATGCTCGCTCTGTGAGCCGCCCAGCTCTCTATGCTCTCCTTCTCTGGCACGTCGGTGCGGCCTGCCATTCTCGTAAAGATGAGTGACTGGGATATTCCGGGCAAAGTGTACTCAATGTCCATCGAAGCTGCCGCTCCGAATGCCGCGGTGACGCCTGGGCACGATTCATAAGTGATGCCCATCTCGTCGAGGGCGTCCATCTGCTCTCTCACTGCACCGTACAGACTCGGATCGCCGGTATGAAGGCGGCATACTGTTTTGCCCGCTGCTGCTGCATCCTTCATTACATCGAGGACCTGCTCGAGGGTCATGTGCGCGCTGTTGTGGATCTCAGCTCCTTCACGCGCGTAGTCAAGCAGGGCCGGGTTGACGAGAGAGCCCGCATAGATGACTATGTCAGCCTGTCCGATCAGCTTCATGCCTCTTACCGTGATGAGGTCGGCCGCTCCCGGGCCGGCGCCTACGAAATATACCTGTGCTGTATTCTGCATCTTATCCATTCCACTTATTCCTGTTCTCTTCTATCATTCCGGCGGCTCTGTCCGAAGCCGCAAGCTGCCCGTACTCTTTCGAATACACGATGCAGCCAATGTCGAGCCTCCCGCCGGCCCTTCTGTCAAGGTTATACATTATGCGGTCCATGATCCGCTGAGACACCTTCTCAGACAGGCCCGCCTCATAGAAAATGCCGTAGGCCTCCTCCGTCGTCAGGCAGTCGAGTATCCGCCCGAGCACCTCTGTGTCCGCCCCCTCTCTGACCGCGGCCGCAGCGATTATCTCCATCCTGCAGTCAGCCTCGCGCGAGTGAGTGTTCATGATGCCGCCAGCCACTTTGACCAGCTTGCCTATGTGCCCCGTCAGCAGCATCCCGCTGAACCCGAGCTCGCATATCATGTCGATGGTCTCGCCGACAAAATTGCTGCACTTGACGCTCCTGTCGAGGTCGACGTCGTAAGTCTCTTTCATGAAATCGAGCCCGTAATTGCCCGGGGATATGAAAGCGATGTCATGGCCCTCAGCCCTCTTCTGCCTCAGCTCGACCCTTATCGTATCGAGGATCGCCTGCCTGCTCATGGGCTCCACCACGCCGGATGTCCCGATGATGGATATCCCGCCTTCGATCCCGAGCCTCGGGTTGAAGGTGTGCAAAGCGAGCTCCTCTCCCTCAGGTACCGATATGGTCACCGTCACAGCCTCACTGCAGTCGAACATGTCGAGGACCTCAGTGACTTCGCGCGTGATCATTTCCCGCGGGACCGAGTTGATGGCAGCTTCTCCCACAGGCTGGTCGAGGCCCGGCCTTGTGACACGGCCGACACCCTTGCCGCCCTTTATGATTACGCGCGGTGCCGCTTCTGATCCGGCGCACTCAGCCTTCTTGTTCGCATCCGCCCCGGTACATTCAGCTTGAGTGCACTCTTCCGCACCTGCGAATCTCACCTCAGCCTCTATAAGTGCCCCGGTCGTGATGTCAGGGTCGTCTCCCCCGTCTTTACGCACCGCGCACTTTACGCAATCAGCAGCCCTCTCAGTATTCAGGATCTCAGCATCAAAAGCCGGCCCCTTAGGCGTGATGATGGATATCCTGTCCACCTCACTTCCCGAGAGGAGCATCCTGCAAGCAGCCTTCGCAGCGGCCGCCGCACAGCTTCCTGTTGTGAATCCTTTCCTGAGTTCTGCCATTATGTTTCCTTATATTTAGGAGCTGAGCCCCTTCATAGTCTGCCAACTACATCCCGTATACAAGAGCATTCACGATTGCGGCGGCCACATTGCTTCCGCCCTTTCTGCCCCTGTTGACTATATGCGGGATCTCCGTTTCAAGTATCAACTCCTTGGCTTCGACTACGTTGACAAATCCCACAGGCACGCCGATGATGAAGTCCGGTGTGAATCTTCCCTCGTCATACATGTTTCTCAGCGTTATGAGAGCCGTCGGAGCATTGCCGACAGCGAAAACCGTTTTGCGTCCGCTCGCCAGAATATCCGCAGCAGCGTGCTCCATGCTTACAGAAGCCCTTGTGATACCGCGCTCCTTAGCTTCGCGCGCCACATCCTCGTCCGCCATATAGCACCTGACCTCTCCGCCGAACGCCGCGATCCTCTTCTTGTTGATCCCGGTCAGAGCCATGTTGGTGTCAGTCACGATGAGCGCACCGGCTCTGATGAGATCGCGCGCTTTGCCCACTGCACCTTCCGAAAAAGTCAGCGTCTCCGCGTAGTCAAAATCCGCCGAAGTGTGTATCGCTCTTCTGATCACAGGGTCCTGCTCTGGATCGAGAGTGATGCCTCTCGCCGCAAGCTCCTCGCCAATGATCTCCATGCTCCTCTTCTCAATGTCGCCCGGAAGTACGTGTTCTATCATTTTATTCCCTCAATTATATGGACGCCTTTCCCTCAGGCTCATGTCCTGAGTGCAGTTTTCCCGCCCGTTCTTACTGTGTTTTTCTATCTGAGTATCTCCTCGAGCGCCGCCAGCAGCTTCTCATTATCTTCGTGCCGTCTGACAGCGATCCTGAAATAGCTCTCATCCAGCCCGTGGTAATTAGCACATCTTCTGACGAGAATGCCCTTCTCCAGAAGCCTGTCGTATAGTCCGCTTCCTGATCCCGGCACCCGGTCATGCAGCCACTCCTCCTGTCTCAGAAGCAAGTAGTTCGTGTCACTCGGATACACCCTGATCCCGAGCTCTCTGAGCCCCTTTTCCAGGTAGCTCCGCTCTCTCGCGATCGCAGCATTGGACTTCTCAAGATACCCCGTGCCGCTTATGACCTTCGCCGCCGCGATGCCGATCCTCTCGGCGATCGCCGAAATGTTCCACTCCGGCAGGTGCTTCCTGACCTCAGCGGTCAGCTCCCTGTCGCCGCACACCATGTATCCCATGCGGATCCCCGGTATGGCAAAAGTCTTGGTGAAAGCTCTCAGGTGCACCGCCCCGTCCGAAGTATCCGGCTTCTCCGCGTACCTCTCCGTCAGCTGCAGAAAGCACTCGTCGATCACAAGCACTGTGCCCGTCTCAGCACACTTTCTCTTGATTCCGGCCAGCACCTCTGAGTCGATCAGCCTTCCGTTCGGGTTGTTCGGATTCGCGATGAAAACAATATCCGTATCCTCAGTGATGCAGTCAGCGAATCCCGCATCAAGAGCAAAATCCTTTTCTTCTCTGAGCGCATACTCGGTCACATCAGCTCCCGAAGCCCTCAGTGCATATCCGTAACCCGCATAGCACGGCGCAGCAATGAGCGCCTTATCAGGCTGCACAGCGTGCACCGTCGCCATCATGAGTTCAGAAGCCCCGCAGCCGCATACTACATCCTCCGCCGCTGCGCCTGTCATCTCTCCGATAGCCGCCCTCAGTTCCTCCTGCAGAGGATCCGGGTAGTTGTGCATCAGCTCCAGACCCCTGAGAGCCGCAGTCATTATCTCTTCAGGCGCCGGCTCCGGATTCAGATTCACGGAAAAGTCGAGCGTGACATCATTTCTGTAGATGTCACCACCGTGAACTATGCCGCTGCAGCTGCCGCTTACTTGCTTTGCCTCACTGCCGTCGCATCCGGTCCCTTTATTCATGATTACATTATCTTTTCCGCTTCCCATATATAATGTATTATCAATCTTTCATCAGGTATCATCAACTCACTGTACCCAGAATAGCTACAGCGCGTTGACCAGCACCATCACTCCCAGGCATACGATCATGCCCATGAACGAAGCGATCACCATCAGCTTGTTTACTCTCTTTATATCCTCAAACTCGATCGGCCTCACCGCGTCCCCGATCGTCTTTTTGTGCACTATCTTTCCGAAGTACTGCGCATCACCTGCCAGCTGCAGCCCCAGCGAACCGGCGGCCGCGCTCTCAGTCTGAGCCGCATTCGGGCTCTTGTGGTTGAACCTGTCGCGCTTCCAGATGCGGTAAGCCCCCGGCGCGCTGAATTCCTTTCCGGCAATGGCGCTCGCAGCTATCAGGAGCAAAGCGCTTATCCTCGCCGGAATGTAGTTGACTATGTCATCAAGGTGCGCGGCCGGAGCCCCGAACCACATATACCTGTCGTTCCTGTAGCCGACCATCGAATCCATCGTATTTATCGCTTTGTACGTAAGCCCCAGAATCGGCCCGCCGATCGCCGCGTATATCATCGGCGCCATGACACCATCCGAGAAGTTCTCAGCGACCGTCTCGACTGCCGCTTTGGTCACTCCCTCTTCATCGAGCACAGCCACATCCCTTCCGACGATCATGGACACAGCCTGCCTCGACGCCGTCGGATTGCCCGTGAGCAAAGCCTTGTAGACATGCATGCTCTCGCGCCTCAGGCTCGTCATCGCCAGGAGGTAGCATGTCAGCACCGCCTCGACGACGATACCGCAGACAATGTGCGCTTTATACGCAAAACCCATGACGATCAGTGTAACGAGTGCTGTGACAACGACCACGCAGAGCACCAGCATCGTTCCGGCGCGCTTCTCATCGGCCGGATTCCTGAGCTCGCTGTTGGGGTCATCTGCAGGCAGCCTGCCGAGCAGGATGCTGTCGAGCGCGCCTATCAGGTTCCCGATCCACCTGACCGGATGCGGCATCCAGTGCGGGTCGCCTATTATGAGATCAAGCACGAACCCTGCCGCAAAAGCGATCATATGTGCCTGCAGCAGTGATATCTCCTGCATCGTCTACCTCCAGTCTGAATGTATATCCTTCACCGTTTCCGGTGTAATAGTCATAATAATCTCCTCCGAAGAGGCTGCTCATCACCGACATCACCGTGCCGCCGTGAGCTACAATAATGAGCGCGCATTCTTCCGCGGCATCTCCACTGCCGCCTTCGGTCACTGCATCCCTGCGTCCGGCTTTCCATTTCCCGAACGCCGCCATGACCGCCTTCCTGAAACCATCGACACTTCTTGCGCGGGCCTCCTCCATACTCTCGCCGCCCGGGATCTTCGCCAGCCCGCCGCTGTCGATCCACGCCTGATACGCATCACGGCGCTCCGGATCGCTGCTGAGTTCCTCGTACGTTTTGCCCTCGAAGATGCCGAAGTCCGTCTCGCGGAGCTCATCAACTGTCACACGATCAGTACACCACGGGAACATGATCTCAGCAGTCTCGACCGCCCTCTTCATCGGGCTCGTGACGACAAGCACTTTGCCCGCACAGTTACCTGCATACGTAGCATCACTGCCTTCAGACACATTCTTCCCGCACTCTGGACCATTCATCATGCATTCAAGCACATCTTCCATGCCCTTGAACACAGCGAGCTCCGCCCTGCCTTCAGCCGACAGGCCCTCGTCCGTCCGCGCGCCCACATACCTGCGCTCCGTATTTCCTTGTGTCCTGCCATGCCTGATTACAGTTACTATCATTTTATCCCATCAGCACTGCCGCCACCGCCGCAGCAACTGTCATCCCTACTTCGCACACTGTCACGAACCATCCTGCCGTGTCGCCCGTGATCCCGCCGAACTCCTTATAGCTCTTGTATTTGTACCAGGCAAAAGCCGCAATGGCTGCAAGCACCATCAGCGTTCCTGCCGGAAATCCTACGTATGTCATGATCGCGACAGCGGCAGCTATCTGAAGCCCCGTTATAACGAGATTGGAAGTCCTGTCACCGCCGGCCGTCGTCGCTTCATAGAAGAGCATGCCTTCATTCCTTGCAGACCTGAACGTGAGAACCCCAAGCGCACTGAGTGCCCTCGCCAGGAAGAATCCCGCAGCCAGGCATATCACCAGCCGGCCCGCATTTTCCGACTCCAGCACGACCGCAAGCGACGCGAGATATATGAGACCCGCGATGCACAGCCTGATCACGGCAAAAGCTCCGATGTGCGGGTCCTTCAGTATCTCAAGCTTCTGCTCCCTAGTCTTGAATGAGCTCAGGGCATCCGACACATCCATGAATCCGTCCACATGAAAACCGCCCGTCAGTATCAGCGGCACAGCAGTTATCAGCATGCATACCGCGACCATCGGCAGCCCAAGCACCACACCGAAATAGAACACCGCCCAGTAAGCAAGACCGATCACAGCTCCGACCCACGGAAAGACAGACATGCTGTATTTCATGTCTTCGTCCCGCCATTCAAAGTGCGG
>CADATR010000020.1 GCA_902790885.1 uncultured Eubacteriales bacterium | reverse complement strand
CGAAGATCCATACTGTCTTCTCGCCGAGGAGGTCTTTACGTGCAACGATGTCAGCGCCGATTCCTGCAGCCTCGAGAGCAGCTGCGAGAGCCTCACCTGTCTTCTTCGAAGCTTCAACGTCGCTGAATGCATCGAACCATGCCTCAGCAGCAGCCTTTACTTCGTCAGGTACGCCTGCAGCTACCAGTTCTTCAACGTCAGCCTTGATCTTAGCTCTGCGAGCCTTAACAGCCATTCTCATACCGAGGCCGTGCTCAGCGTTGTCCTCGAACAGGGAGTTGCACCATGCAGGTCCGTGTCCCTCAGCGTTTGTTGTATAAGGAGCTGTTGCGCCAGGGCCGCCCCAGATGGAGGAGCATCCTGTAGCGTTGGAGATGTATGTGTGATCTCCGCAAAGCTGTGTGATGAGTCTTGCATACGATGTCTCAGCACATCCTGCGCAGGAGCCCGAGAACTCGAGGAGAGGAGTCTTGAACTGCGACTTGACAACGTTGGAGTTGTCTGCGAAGTCCGCCTTGACGGATACGCTCTTTACAGCGTAGTCGAAGTTCTTCTGCTCTGGGAGCTGCTCCTCAAGCGGCTTCATTGTGAGCGACTTGGTTGGGCATACTGTTACGCAGACTCCGCATCCCATACAATCGAGCGGGGATACTGCGAGGCCATACTTGTATGCGCCCTTGCTCAGCTTGTGGTCAACAGCCTTGAATCCTTCAGGAGCTGCTGCCATCTCAGCTTCGTCAAGCAGATAAGGTCTGATAGTAGCGTGCGGGCAAACGAATGCGCATCTGTTGCACTGTGCGCACTTTGTACCGTCCCACTCAGGAACCATAACGGCAACGCCTCTCTTTTCGTAAGCGGATGCTCCGAGCTCCCACTCACCGTCAACGTGAGGCAGGAATGCGGATACAGGCAGGCTGTCTCCATCCATGTTGTCGATAGGCAGCAGGATGTTCTTGACCTGTGTAACCAGAGCCTCAGGTCCCTCGAGAGCAGCCTTTGCAGGGTCTGCTTCAGGGTTAGCCCACTCAGCAGGTACGTCGATCTTGACGAGAGCGTCAGCACCGGCGTCGATAGCCTTGTGGTTCATGTCTACTACATCCTGGCCCTTCTTGAGGTAGGACTTCGTAGCAGCGTCCTTCATGTACTTGATGGCATCAGCCTTCGGGAGTACCTCAGCGAGTGAGAAGAATGCGGACTGGAGAGTTGTATTTGTTCTCTTGCCCATTCCGATCTTAGCGCAGAGGTCGATAGCGTCGATGATGTACAGCTGGATGTTGTTCTCAGCGATGTACTTCTTGGCTGCTGCGTCGAGGTGCTGGCCTACTTCTTCAGGCTTCCACTGGCAGTTGATCAGGAAAATCCCGCCCGGCTTAACGTCCTGAACGATCTTGAATCCCTTGTCGATGTATGAAGGGTTGTGGCATGCAACGAAGTCAGCCTTGTTGATGTAGTACGAGCTCTTGATCGGCTTGTCTCCGAATCTCAGGTGGGAAATAGTTACGCCGCCTGTCTTCTTGGAGTCATACTGGAAGTAAGCCTGTACGTACTTGTCTGTGTGGTCTCCGATGATCTTGATGGAGTTCTTGTTGGCTCCGACTGTTCCGTCGCCGCCGAGACCCCAGAACTTGCACTCGATCGTTCCTGCAGGAGCAGTGATCGGAGCAGGCTTCTCTTCGAGCGAGAGGTTTGTAACGTCATCTACGATGCCGATAGTGAATCTCTTCTTTGGCTCGTCCTTGAGAAGCTCATCATATACTGCGAATACGGATGCCGGAGGAGTATCCTTCGAACCGAGTCCGTAACGTCCGCCGATGACCTTAACGTCATTCATTCCAGCTTCTGCAAATGCTGTCATAACGTCGAGGTAGAGTGGCTCGCCGAGAGCGCCAGGCTCTTTTGTTCTGTCGAGAACAGCAACCTTCTTGCATGTTGTCGGCAGTGCAGCGATCAGCTTGTCTGCTCTGAACGGTCTGTAGAGTCTTACCTTGATGAGGCCGACCTTCTCGCCCTTTGCGTTGAGGTAGTCGATAACTTCCTCAGCAACATCGCAGATGGATCCCATAGCGATGATGACTCTGTCAGCATCAGCTGCGCCATAGTAGTTGAAGAGCTGATAATCTGTTCCGAGTTTCTCGTTGATCATGCCCATGTACTTCTCAACTACATCAGGAACTGCATCATAGAACTTGTTGCATGCTTCTCTGTGCTGGAAGAATACGTCGCCATTCTCGTGAGAACCTCTCAGATGAGGATGATCAGGGTTCAGGCATGCGTCGCGGAATTTCTTGACAGCGTCCATGTTGCACATTTCCTTGAGATCTTCATAGTCCCATACAGCGACTTTCTGGATCTCGTGGGATGTTCTGAATCCGTCGAAGAAGTTCAGGAAAGGAACTCTGCCCTCGATTGCAGCCAGGTGAGCTACAGGAGCGAGGTCCATGACCTCCTGAACGTTGCCCTCTGCGAGCATCGCGAATCCTGTCTGACGGCAGGCATAAACGTCCGAGTGGTCTCCGAATATATTCAGCGCGTGAGTCGAAACTGTACGAGCCGATACATGGAATACTGCCGGCAGAAGCTCTCCAGCGATCTTGTACATGTTAGGGATCATCAGGAGAAGTCCCTGAGAAGCTGTGTAAGTAGTCGTAAGAGCTCCGGCTCCGAGTGAACCATGAACTGCTCCGGCTGCTCCGGCTTCAGACTCCATCTCGACTACCTGTACTGTCGATCCGAAGATGTTCTTGCGGCCGGCGGCTGCCCACTGGTCTACATAGTCTGCCATTGGCGAGGATGGAGTGATCGGATAGATTCCGGATACCTCTGTGAACGCGTAGGAGACATGTGCAGCGGCGTTATTGCCGTCCATTGTCTTGAATTGTCTCTTCATTCTTTCATCTCCCTTAAAAAAGATTTTGAAATTGAGTGATAGTTAGTAAAAAAGCACTTCTTTGAAATAAATATATGGTGAAATAATTATTTCCGTAAGTTACCGCGGCTCAGTTACATAGCCTCTACCAGAGCTTTTGTATCTCTTGCGATCATGAGCTCTTCCTGTGTAGGAATGATGAATACTCTGACCTTGGAGCCTTCTCCTGTGATCTCGACTTCCTTGCCTCTGCAGTCGTTCTTTTCCTTGTCGATGCAGACGTCCATGAATCCGAGGTAATCGCAGACCTTTTCTCTGAGCTCGATGTCGTTCTCGCCGATGCCGGCTGTGAAGACGATAGCGTCTACATGGCCGAGCTCTGCAGCGTAAGCGCCGATGAATCTCTTGACGGATCTCAGAAGCATTTCTCTTGCTACGTGAGCCTTGTGGTTGCCTTCTGCCTCAGCCTTTGTGATGTCTCTGCAGTCACCGGAGATCTCGGAAATAGCGAGGAGTCCGGACTTCTTTGTCATCATGTCGGTGATCTCTTTTACAGGCATGCCTGTCTGCTCATAAATGAAGCTTACTACTGTAGGGTCGATCGATCCGCAGCGTGTTCCCATTACGAGTCCCTCAAGCGGCGTGAGTCCCATCGATGTGTCGTAGCACTTTCCGCCCTTTACAGCGGAGATGGATGAGCCGTTTCCGAGGTGGCATGTGATGATATTGAGCTTGGAAGGGTCGCCGCCCATAAGCTCAGCACATCTTTCGGATACGTATCTGTGCGATGTTCCGTGAGCGCCGTATCTCTGAACGTGATACTTCTCTGCGTATTCCCATGGAATAGCATAGTACTTGCATTCATCTGCCATTGTGCGGTGGAATGTAGTGTCGAATACTACTACTCCAGGGGTGTTAGGAAGAACCTTCTTGCAGGCTCTGATTCCTACGAGTGCAGGAGGATTGTGGAGAGGTCCGAGTGTGCAGAGCTCTTCGATTCCTGCCTCGACTTCATCAGTGATGATCTCGGACTTGTCGAAGATGTATCCGCCCTGTACGATCCTGTGACCTACAGCGCCGATTTCGTCCATGCTGGAGATAACGCCATGCTCCTTGTCTGTCAGAGCGTCGATAACGAGCTGCATTGCAACGCCGTGATCAGGCAGAGCGATGTCTTTGTCAAAGACTGTGCCGGCTTCCGTCTTGTAGTTCATGTGACCGTCTTCGCCGATCCTCTCGCAGAGTCCCTTTGCCAGGACTTCTTCGTTGTCCATGTTGATCAGCTGATACTTCAGTGATGAACTTCCTGTGTTTACAACAAGAACTATCATGTTAAAATTCCTTTCATTTAAAATTTTTAGACGCAACGCAAGACAGATTGGCGTCTGTAACGTCGCTAAAAATCCGCATATATTGTATCACAACAATGCGGACTTCTCTACCAAAAAGGTCTTATTATTGGTTTTAATTTTGCGCCTCTTCTTCTTCCGCTTTTTCGGCCTGTATCCTCGCGAGCTCCTTGCGGATGAGATTGACACTGTAGCGCTTTGTATCGAACTTTCCTTCTCCGCCAGGGCCCCACGCAAGGCTCTCCATCTCAGCGCCTGCAAGCGGTATGTATACCCTGAACTCAGTGCCTTCGCCCGGTTCTGAATCAACATATATCTTGCCGCCGTGAGTCTCTGCTATCTGCGCCACTATGGCAAGGCCAAGGCCGGTCCCCTTTCCGGATTCCTTGGTAGTATAGAACGGATCGAATATCCTCGACATAGTCTCCGTATCCATGCCGCACCCGGTATCTTTAAACCTGATGACTACCTCCTCTCCGGATATCCTGGTTGAAACAAGCAGCGTACCGCCCTTGTCCCTCATGGCATCATAGGCATTCAGGACTATATTCATTACAAGCTGGGATATCTGAGTGCTGTCAGCCTTTATCTTCTCACCCTCCGCATTGAAGTTGGCCTTTATCTCCACTTCCTTAGGTTTGGCAGGCAGGGTCACCTTGAGGGCGCTCTTTATCACTTCATCGACATCGATTTCTCTGAAGTTCTCCTCATTTCCCTTTTTGGTGAGTTCGGCGAGCCTTGTAACGATGTCCTTCGCCTTGACCGAAGCATCATATATCTCCATAAGATTGTCCTGAAGGTCTGTCGCATCGGCAGGCAGCATCTCCATCGTCATGATGCTGTATCCCATGATCGGGGTAAGCAGATTGTTGAAGTCATGAGCAATGCTTGCTGTCATGGTGCCGATCGTCTCAAGCCTCTGATGATGGGCAAGAGCCTGCATCTTCTGGTTTATCTCCTCCATGGCCTCATTTTTCTTCTTTAAGACCCTCAGCTCAGCCGAGCTCGCTGCGTTGGCGCGCCTCATCAGTATGAGAAGGAGCAGCAGCCCGGCTATTCCGACTACCGCAATGCCTACGTAAAGAAGGATCTCTCCTGCAGCCTTCCTTGACGGGGCTGTAGCGTTTTCATAATTCACGAGAATACCCATGGCGAATTCACCGTTCACGGTGCTGTCGCTCGGCACCGCAACCATTCTGGCGGTGTAGGGACTTCCGGTATCGTCTTCGGTCTCAACAGATATCCCGTCAGCTATGCCCTCCTTCTGGCAGCTCAGCATGAAATCCCTGAACTTTGTGAGCTTTTCTCCTGCCGGTGAATTCGTCTCCATGACGACCGGGTCGTCCGGTCCTGCCGTCATCGCGATCATCGAAGACGCGTCAAGAAGCATTATCTCCCGGTCGTTGTTTTTGCCAATGGCCATGCTGTAGAGATTCTTAAGGTCGATCAGGATATCATATGTTATATTTCCGCTGGCTTCCTGATGCCACGCCATGTAGTAATCACCGTCTCCGTCCTTCCAGACGGACATCCCGTTTGCGTCGCTTCCGCTCACCTGAGAATAAGAACTGACGCCCGAAGCCGTGCAGATCACTTTGCCGTTGTGATTCATGACAAGGTCGGCATAAATAGGATTAGTCTTCAGCGTATTGTCGCTTATGTATTCGCGAAGGCCATCGGTGCTCCCACTCTCCTTCCATCCGGCGATCTCTGCTTTAAGTCTTTCACGCCCTAAAAAAGTCTCCGCTTCACGCTGTATCGCATTGATGGAGTTCTCAAGGTTTATGTCCCCTGAACGCATCAGGCTGTACAGCTGGGTGTCTTTTTCATTGAGGATGCTGCTGTCAAACCTTGCGAAAGATCTCCAGACACCATAGATGCCTAAAGCTATGCACAAAACCGCCACTACAAGAGCGGCTATGAACAAACCTCTTCCGGCAGCCTTCTTTTTCAACAATAGCACCTCCACATTCTCCGGCCGCTTACGGCCAATCATAATTATGGAACATATTTTACCACGAAGAGAAACAAAAGAGTACATATTATGTGGCAAATGTGTTAATATAACACTATGTATGGGGTCTGGAATCAGACCAGTAAGATAGGAGGCTCACATGGCAGACAAAGTTCTGGTAGTGGACGATGATAAAGCGATCCTGACAATGCTTCATAAAGCACTCAGGAGCAACGGTATAGATAACGACCTGGCCATCAGCGGCGAAGCGGCACTCGATCTGCTCGAATCCAACAGTTACGATCTTATATTGCTCGACATCAACATGCGCGGCATCAACGGCTTTGAAGTGATCCAGAGGATCAGATCCAAAGGCCTGACTACGCCAGTCATGGTTGTCAGCGGACGGAAAGAAGATCAGGACGCTCTTTACGGACTCGAGATCGGTGCGGATGACTATATAATAAAGCCATTCAACCCCGTAACGCTTGTGGCAAAGGCCAAGGCTCTCATCAGAAGGAGCCGCGAGCACACGCCTCAGAACACGTCGAACATAATCGAGGCCGGCCCGTTCACGTACAACACATCAACGCTCAGATTCTATAAAAACGATGTGGAGATCCCTCTTTCGGCTAAAGAGAACTCCATGATCAAGCTCTTTATCGACAACGTGGATCACATCTTCTCAAAAGATATGATATACAGTGTCATCTGGGGCGAAACCATAATCGACGAGAACGCCATAATGGTTTATGTCAACAGGCTCAGACAGAAGATCGAAGATGATCCTTCGAATCCGCGCTACCTGATCACAGTCCGCGGACTGGGATACCGCTTTACGGTGAGATAGCCGCGAACGTGCCTGCGCACTGTGCAGATCCGGCCCGGAAGGGCCCGGTAAGGTGCGGAAAAAGGACTTTTAAAAATTTTGATAAAAAAATACGCGCCCGGATTTGTATATTTAACAAATCCGGGCATCTTTTTTACAGAACAGACGCAATTAAGCCCGATCAAAGCAAAAACAGCCCGAAATCACCCTGAATATGGGGATTTTCGCCAGGCTGTCTCTGTTTTTTGATGGTTGGTCCTGCAAATTGCTAAACATACATTTCACGGAAGAAGGATCTTTAGCAATTTTGTAAAAAGTCCTATTCTCCGTCAGCCGCATCCTCTGCAGCATCTTCAGCCGCGTCGGCAGCATCCTGTGCAGCATCTTCGGTGGCTTCATCAGCGTCGGTGTCGATGTCCTCCTCCGCTTCTTCCTCAAGTTCCTTCATGAACTTCTTGGCTTCACTGTTTGACATCTCCACGTAATTTACGGTCTCGTCTCCCTGCTTTGCCTTCACCTTTACGGTTCCGCTCAGAGCGCGGGTCTCAGGTTTCATTGAAGTGAGGAAATATGCTCCCATGTTCTTGAGCGTCTTTGTGCCCTCTTCTCCCTGATAAAGCTCGACTTCCGAAGCAGGAGCGTCCTCGTCGATATTGAGCCAGATCTTTACTGTGTTCTTGTCAGCGGCAAGCTTCATCGTAGTATACTCGCTTACCGGCATTTCGGAATACATCTGATCTATGCCGTTGTCTTTCATGTATTTTTCTATGGTTGCTGGTTTGCTGAAGTAGTTGTATCCGAGGACGAAGGCAAACATGAGGACGAGCACTCCGAAGATCATTATCGCGAGCACTAAATTGTTTGGTCTGCTCTTCTTGTCTTCGACTTTATTCGATTCCTTGCGCGCCGCCTTGGCTTCTCTTCTTTCCGCTTTCTTCTGACGCTTGGCTTCAGTTGATGCCTTCAGTTCTTTGTTTTCTTCCATTTTTATTCTCTTTTGATTCTCTCTTCCTGTAACAAAATACCCGTATATTGTATACCCCGCGGGCTTTTGAAGCAATGTGTTTTAGAATGTTATGCCCAGCATGTCTATGAGGAGACCCCAGCATATGCCCAGCACGAGGAGCGACGCCGTTATGGCGATGTTTTCCTTGTGGTGGTTGTTTGTTCTGAAGAGCACGAGCAGTCCGACGCCCGCGCCTACAAGGAGGCCTGCCATCAGCTCGCCGCAGGTAAGCAGTCCTTCGAGATACATCTGAGTGATGACTACCGAAGCGGCACAGTTAGGGATGAGTCCTATAACACCGGTCAGTATGGTTGAAAGCAGCGGCACGGCGCTCAGGAGTGAAGCCACTGTCTCCTCGCCCGCAAAGCCCATGATGAGACTGAGTGCAAGTGATATTAGGAATATGAATCCTGTGATCTTCAGCGTATGAATGAGGGCAGAATGGAATATGCCGCCCTCTTCATCTTCACAGCCGCAGTGCTCGCGTTCGCAGAGATCATGTATATGCTTGTCGGCGTGGAAGCCGTAGCGTATGACGTGCGACGCGGCGTCTACGATTATCCCGCTGACAAGAGCTATGACGAACTTTGCTGCGAGTATCTTTCCTATTGTGGCCGGCGCCACCGATGAGCTGAGAAAGATAGGTATCATCTCATCGGATGTGGAGAGGAACACGGCTATAAGAGTGCCCGCCGTGATCACTCCGCCCGAGTACAGACTCGCGGCGCCGGCCGAGAATCCGCACTGCGGAATGAGTCCTATGCCCGCTCCGAGCACATGGCTGAATTTTCCTATACGCGAAAGCATGGCGACCGACTGCTCTTCGGTTTTGTCCTCGAGCCATTCCATCGCCAGATATGTAATGAAAAGGAACGGTATCAGAGTCACCGTATCCTTTATGGTGTCTTTTAGTGAGTCAATTATTACAGCCATGCGCCTATTATATTACAAAATCGCGCTTCTGCAATAGAGAACTTCCGCAGCTTGCCCGCTTTCCATGCCCTGTCCGCTATGCTCAGGCTGATGCCGGAAATATTATCCTCCCGGCCTCCTGAGAAGATCTAAAATGTATTGACATTGATTATAGTTGATGATATAAGAATGATATCAAATTGATATCACACAGCAAAGGTATATTTAAACAATATATAGCAAGGAGGACTACTCTATGGAAGACAATAAAAACGTTGAATTCGAAACTCAGACTGAAGATGTTTCCATGGCCGGCGAAGCCATGAAGGCTGCGCCTGTTGAGCAGAAAATCATCAATCCGCCAAGCGGTATTCTCGCACTGGTGATACTGATCTTCCTGTGTCTCATGGTGCCTGTTCTCTTCATAAGCGGAGCAACTGCCTGGAGCGGCGGAGGAATCAGGATCATTCTGGCGATCCTTCTCTGCATTGTGCTTCCTTTCATGTTCGCCGGACTCAGAAGCGTAAGGCCGAACGAGGCGCTGGTGCTTACCCTCTTCGGAAAGTACTATGGCACAATAGTAAAGCCGGGATTCTTCTTCGTGAATCCTTTCTCGAGATACAACAATCCGGCCTATGAAAATCATGCAGTCGCTGAGCTTGCCGAGGCCAGCAATACCCTCAAAGGTGCCAGCCTGAAATCAAGCAAGACAGGCAGTACGAGCGTCAGAAAGACAGTATCGCTCAAGCGCGCCACTCTCGACAACGGTACGCAGAAAGTAAACGACGCTCTCGGAAACCCTATCATCATCGGGGCAGTAGTTCTGTGGCACGTAGAGGATCCTACAAAGGCTGTGTTCAACGTGGAAAACTACACTGAGTTCCTTTCGATCCAGACTGACTCCACCATAAGGAACATGGCAAGGCTCTACCCTTACGACGTATTTGACGACGGCCTTGACGATGACGATTCGGCAAAGGCTGAGCAGACTCTTCGCGGAAGCTCACAGGAGATCGCTGAGAAGATGCAGGTGGAGCTCGCCGAGAAGGTGGCATTCGCGGGACTCGTTATCGAGGAGGTGCGCATCACTCACATCGCCTACGCGGAAGAGATCGCAGCCGCCATGCTCCAGAGGCAGCAGGCATCGGCCATCATCGCTGCAAGAGCGAAGATCGTAGACGGTGCTGTCAGCATGGTCAAGATGGCGATCGACAAGCTGAATGATGAGGATATAGTAAATCTTGATGAAGAGCGCAAGGCTCAGATGGTGTCCAACCTGCTCGTAGTGCTCTGCGGCAACAAAGATGCTCAGCCTATAGTCAACAGCGGTTCAATATACTGATGAAGCGGTGAGGTGGCCATGCCCGATAATAACAGCGATAAAAAAGGAATAAGCGAGCCCGGTCTGGACGCCCGCGAAGAAAAGCTGCTCAGGCGCAAGGAGAAGCTCGATGCCCTCGAGGCCGATATCAGGGCCCGGGAGCGTGAGCTCAAGGCAAAAGAGTCGAAGCGCAAGCAGATAGTCCTCCGCCTGCCCGAATCTCTATGGAACGATATAGCGAGGTGGGCCGAGGATGATTTCAGATCGATAAACGGACAGATAGAATATCTGCTCACAAAAAGTGTCAGGGAGCGAAAATAGCCTGAACTTGTAAGATGAAAGTAGACATGTAAAAAAAGCATGTCTACTTTCTTTTACTGATTATTATTTACCTGTTTTTGAGGCCCGCGTTCTCTTTATTCCAGAGCCTGTCATATGAGAATCCGGTCACCTTCTCGAGGATCTTCTTTTCCTCTTCCGTAGCCTCTCCCTCTTCATCGCCCTTACGGCGGGCTACTTCCTTCTGCACGAGGTCGAACTCGCTGCTTGTAACAGGGAAGAGAACCGCTGCGATGAGCAGCAGCGCGGAGAGTATAGCAGGCGCCATTATGAAGCAGACTCCGATACCATGCTGGGTAGCAGCGCTCTGAGCCATACCCGCGCTGGCAAGTGCCTCATCATAGTGCACTGCCGAAAGCATGAATCCTATCAGAGCTGCCGAGATACCAGACGCGATCTTTCTGATGAACGTAGCCATGCTGGATACGATTCCCGGTCTGCGCACCGATGTGATCAGCTCATCCACATCAGTCATATCTGCCATTATCGCGAAGATACCAGTGAGAGAGCCCGCGTTGCCGAGTCCTATCAGCGAGGCCAGCACCAGTATTGGAGCGAGCGACACACCCGGATGTGAGAATCCGAAGAGTCCCAGAACGCCTATCAGCCTCAGCGGAGCGGCTATGACTATCGCCATCTTCTTGGACGTCTTTCTCATCACCGGTCCGAAGATGAGCATTCCGACAAGCTGCGCGCCCATCAGCACCGCCAGTATAGGCAGGTAGTAGTTCACTTTGTCATTGTACGCGTCGAGCGTGTGCTTTACGTAGTAGACGGCCATGCCCGAGATGAAGTCCATGCCGCCCTGTCCGAAGAGGTATATCCCGAGGAAGATCAGGAACGAGCGGCTTTTGAACACGCTTGCCGCCTGTGTGAAGCTTTCTCCGAGAGTCGTTCTGACAGGCTCCTTCTGCTTCTCCCATGTGCCGAAGAATACGGTTATCGATACGACAAAGAACAGCGCTCCGAAGATGAATCCGCACTTCAGGTAGAGAGCCGGCTCGTTGGTCGGATTGATGATCATTCCCGGCACCAGGCCGCAGATCATAGCTCCGAGAGTCGAGAAGATCATGCGCGTGTTGGAGAACTTGGCGCGCATCCTGTAATCATCCATCATGTCCGGAAGGAGTCCGTTATACGGCACGCTCAGCACGGTGAATGCCGTGTTGAACATGCAGTACATGATCATGTAGTATGCGTATTTCGCCATCATCGAAGGTGCGCTGATGCTAGTCCATATGAGGACGAACATAATGCCGGATGCGAAGCTTCCGATCAGAATGTAGAACCTCTTGGCCCCGAATCTGGAGCGCGTCCTCTCAGTTATGTTGCCCATGATAGGGTCAGTTATAGCGTCCCATATCTTTCCGACCATAGGGATGGTGCCCGCGAGGGCGGCATTCATTCCCAGCGCGTCAGTGAGAAATACAATGAAGAACGCGTTGATGATAACAAAGCATCCACCACCGAAGATCTCACCCACACCGTAGGTCAGCCTGTTGAATAAACCGTAACCCGGTTTTCTGCCTGCGATTTCCTCTTTCATCTGAATATTCCCGTTTTCAATTAGAAAACACAAACTATACCTATATTAGCATATAAATTGCTTAAAGAACATCTGCCTGATAGGCAGACTTCAATAGTATCGTCAGGCACGCTCTCGCTGCAATCGAAGGCGCTCGCCGCCGCAGATCAATGCTTTCGACACTACGGCAACGCCGTGGTGAAAAAGAAAGCACTCCATTCGGACGCAGCGGTACTAAACTCTGCCTTCGCCTGACTGCTCGCCAATCGCTAAGTACCGGCGTCCTCGAGTCACCTGCCGACACTATTGAAGCCTGCCATGCATAGAAGACTCAAAAGTGTCCGAACGAGGGGCCAAAGTGGGTCGTATGCGTTACATTGGCCCTTTGTCGCGCAGAATAGTATTCCACTCCTTGAGCCTGCACTGCGCCGGCCCTATAAGTCCTCCGGTCTTTCCGTCGAATAGCCTGAACTTACTGTTTTTCCTGCTGATCGCCGGCCATTCCGTCAGGCCCTCTCCGTTAGGATCGCCGGTCTTCACGAAGTTCGCCACATAGTCCGCCATCTCATCCTTGAGCCTCCGGTCAGTCTCATTGAACGGACGCCAGCTCTTGTCAAAATTGCCGAACATGTACCAGAGATCTGCCGCGTGGTATGCGCTGAACCTGTCTCCCGGCGGAGTCCTGTCGAACATGTAGCCCCATACCGGCGACTGTCCGCGCTTAGCGTGCAGCTTCCCCAGCCTGAGCGCGAGCTCGAATATCAGATAAGGCATGAAATCCTGAGAAGTGACACCGGCTATCACCGGAACATCGAGATAGGAATTCTCTTTCATTATCTTTGAAGGCATCTTCGGGATTATGGTGCCGTCGATGCCCGGCTGCTGCGTGCGCACGCTGCCGATCTCACGGCCCGTCGCGTACCAGGCGTCAAATATCGTCTGATCGGGCAGACTGCGGAATTCTTCCTCAGTTGCCGCCCCAGCGCGCTCCCTCACCTTCGACCAGAATTTTTCATCTGATTCCTCGGGAGTCAGCGGGCCCGCGAAATCAGGCACGCTCCCCGCTCCCGACATCATCACCGCGCCCTTCACGACGTCCTTAAGGATCTGAGTGTAGAGAAGATCCATCACGGCCATCGCTCCGGCGGACTGTCCCATTATGGTTATCCTCTCAGGGTCGCCTCCGAAGTCCGCTATGTGATCCTTTATCCACCTGAGGCCTAACACAATGTCGTGCAGCCCGTAGTTGCCCGATTTGTACAGGCCGAACACGTTGAGCCTGTATCCGAGCGACACATAAACTATTCCGCGCTTCGCGTATTCGGTGCTCGTTCCGTAAGGGTGCTCGCCGACATTTCCGTTCTCAAAAGAGCCTCCGTGTATGAACACGAGCACAGGATCCTTCTTTGCCTCCGCGCGGGTGATCACGTTGAGTGTCATCGGCGATTCAGCGAATTTCCAGTCAGGGATGTCCTGTCCGTATCTGAATTCGCTGTGATAGAACCAGTATCTGCCGATCGACTCCTTATGATACGCCCTAAACTGGAAGCAGTCCGTCTCGGGGCCCGTCGCGTCGAATTCGTCCCATGCCGGATACGGTTCAGGAAGCTCAAAGCGCTCAGTGACCGCGTATGGTATGCCGCGGAACATTCGTATTCCCTTGTCCTCTGTGCCGGTCACCCTTCCGAGACCGGTCTCAATGGTTATTCTTTTCATCGTTTTTCCTGTCTGCTTTAATATGCTGCGTCCCTGCCTTCAGCAGATATCCTGTCTTCAGCCTCATGATGATCGGGCTCCAGGTGGTAAGGCGAGTCACTGTCTCTTATCGGGAGCAGAGCCTCCCCTTTCTCCTCTAAGATCTTTCTGAGCAGCCACGGCTTATCCGTAATTATGCCGTCGGCGCCCATTTCATAAATTGCTTTTATGTCCTCCGGGGAATTCACGGTCCACGGAACGACTCTCATGCCAAACGCATGCGCTTCATCGGTAAGTTCCTTAGTTATCTCTTTGAAATACGGACTCACATCATCGAGTCCCAGAGAATGAGCCGCGCGCACCGGATCTCCGCCGAAGTCTTTTATATCTACCCCGCCGAGCCATGGAGACGGTTCCTCCCTGTCGAGCCACAGTGTCGTTCCCTCGGGAGCGCCCCATGAAGGCTGCTCGCTGTATAGCGCTATCGTCCTTATTCCCGGGTCGATCTCCTTCATCTTCACAAGAGCCGCCCAGTCGAAGCACTGCAGTATCACCCTGTCGCGGAAGCCGAATTCGTTCACCAGCGAAAGGAACTCCCTCAGCAGCTTATCGTAGTCGGGATTCTTTTCATATCTGGCTCCAAGGGCCGGGTCGGGATAGGCCTTCGCCTCGATGCTCATCCGTATATTCTCATTGCCGCTGTCCCTGACAAGCTCAAACAGCTGGCGGAGCGTCGGGATGAAGGCATCAGCCTGCACCTGTGTACGGCCGTGAAGCTCATAATACTCAGTGGATGGATCCATGTGCCCCACGTTGAACGACTGCAGCTGCTGAAGAGTCATGTCGTGGATGAAAAGATCATCAGCGCCGATGCGTCTGTCCTCAGCATCGGTCGTAATATCCGGGTTCAGCGCGGGATTGTGCGACATCACGATCTGCCCGTCAGCAGTCATCTGCATGTCGCACTCGATGGTCAGCGCGCCCTTCTCGATCGCGTACTGATAAGACCAGAGAGTGTTTTCGGGGCGCGCATCCCTGCCGCCCCGATGAAATTCCATATCGTAATAGTTTGTTTTTTTGTTCATATTTTGTGTCCTCTCGATCTATAATATCATATATCACCCGGAGGAGCCTAAAATGTACAGATTTACCATGCCCGATACCGGGCTCAGCTTATCAGAGCAGGCGGCTGCGATCCGCCTTCAGCTCGATCAGTTTGAAGGATCGGACGCGCTTCGCGGCTTGCTTGAGCTGGTCGGAGCCGACCGCTATACCATCAGGGAGATGAGATCAGGATACGCATGCGCGACAACTGCAGAACATTCAATCCTCAGAAATGGTACGAGCTCAACTACACGCATGACGCCGTATCGAATATCGGCATCAAGATCGTTCTGAAGATGTCCAAGCACTTCGAATACACCACAACATTCCGTATGAACAACGTAATAATCACGATCTGATAAAGAGCAACGATCTGTAAATAGCAAAATGGCACAGTAAAGCCCCTATGATATTGAAATCATAGGGGCAGCTTTTTCTTTAGAGATATCGTACCGGTCCAGGATCATTCAGGCGCGGTCGAGCAGGACCGACGCCTTAAACATATCTCCGTCAATGCTGATCTCAAACGCTCCACCCATAAGAGTCGTAAGATCCTTGGCAATGGCCAGGCCAAGGCCCGATCCCTCAGTATTGCGCGAGCTGTCGCCGCGGGTGAACCGCTCCATGAGCTCATCCGGTGATATGTTGAGCTCTGCCTTGGAGATGTTTTTGAACTCCACCAGGATCTTATCTGATGATCCCGGCGCTTCGCTGACATCTATGTAGACGCGGCTCCTGTCCAGAGCGTATTTGCTTATATTGCTCAGCAGGTTCTCGAAAACGCGGTACATGAGCTTTCCGTCTGCGCGCGCCAGTGTATTGTCCGTCCTGATATTCTTCTTTATTTTCAGCTTCTTTTTTGCCAGACGGTCCCCCATCTCCGCAAGAGACTGGTCGATCAGCGCTGAGATATCGATATCCTCTATCTCGCAAGGTATATTGCCGCTCGAGGCCTTGGCTGCTTCGAAGAGTTCTTCAGTCAGGGTCTTGAGCCTCTCAGTCTTTTCCTTTACGATCGCCAGGTGGGCCGGAGCATCCGGACTGTCAAGACCCTCCTTCTCAAGAATGTCCAGGTAGCTGACCATCGATGTAAGCGGAGTCTTGAGATCGTGCGAGACATTGCTTATAAGATCTGTTTTGAGGCGCTGGTTTTTGATCTCGTTCTGTACAGCTGCATTCGTCGCCTCAGAAATGTGATTGATATCCGACGCCAGCTGGTCGAGATCGGTCTCAGGCCCGTTCTCATCTTCTTTTACGCTTATCTTATGAGTCAGGTTTCCTGACTTGACTTCTATAACGCCCGCTCTGATCTCAGCCAGTTTGCCTACCTTGCGTACGATCAGCACTGTCGCGATCACCATGGAGACTATTGTCCAGAGCAGCATCCATTCGTATTCACCCGTCATGATCATGAAGAATACAGGAAGCGCGATCAGCATTGCTGCGATCAGTGAGTATCTGATCATGAGCTTAAGGGCTGCGCGGCGGTCTTCGTCGTTTGGAATGGTGAAGCTCCTGACTGCACTCTTATTTCTCTCTGCAATGCCTTGCCCCGCCTTTGCCAGGCCCTTGCCTGCCTTCGCGACTCCGCGGCCCGCAAAAGCCGCGCCGATGCCGAGCATACCGAGTATCTTGCCCGTGAGCGAGCCATGGATCAGCTCATGGGCTTTCAGCTTTTTGACAATTGTGACGAAGCAAATGACTGCAATGGCAAGGCATGCTGCGATGCCTGCCGCGCAATACCAGAACACGGTATTATTTGAAATGCCAAACATATAATCGTCTGCTTCGACAGGGCTGAATACCTTTGACATATCGAACTGGCCTACCTTATTGCTGCACGAGACCATTCTTGCGATCGGTATCGCAGCAGCAACGGCTCCTGAGGCCGAGGTGCAGCCTATCACCAGATGCAGTTCGCTCCACAGCCTGTCGAACCAGTTAAGATCTATTTTTCCCTCTTCATCCCTGCTGAACCTGCCGGTCAGCACACACAGGCCGACGATTGCTGCCACAGCCACCAGTCCGCAGACGACTGTGAAAGTCATGCTTTTGCTTGTGAAATCCGCCTGAGCGTGTCCGCTTGCGAACTCAGCGACCCAGCTGCCCGGTGCCATGCCTTCAAGGTCCTCTGCAGACCACTGCGATACATCCCTCAGATTTGCGACTCCAAATGTGATCGCGCACAGCATGGCCGTAAGCGTTCCCGCTGACACTGCAAGCACCTCGAGCAGTGCATACAGGCCGCGATTCGCAGATTTGTTTTCCATAACGATGTTTTCCATATCCGACCTCTATTGCTTTTCTACTTTGTATCCTACGCCCCAGACTACCTTGAGGTAGCGCGGATCTTTCGGGTCGATCTCGATCTTCTCGCGGATCCTGCGGATATGGACAGCAACAGTATTATCAGCACTGTAAGCTTCCTCCTTCCACACCTTTTCGTAGATCTCATCGATGCTGAAGACCCTGCCGGCATTCGACGCCAGCAGTTTCAGTATGCCGTACTCGAGCGGAGTCAGGGATACCTGTTCTCCGTCAACAGTAACCGTCTTTGCCTCATCATCGATCTCGAGTCCGCCGCATCTGATCACTTTCGAGTGTGCGGCTCCGGCTGCACTGCCGAGCTGGTTGTAACGTCTCAGCTGAGATCTGACCCTTGCAGTAAGTTCCAGAGGATTGAAAGGCTTTGTCATGTAATCGTCAGCGCCTACGTTGAGACCGGTGATCTTGTCGTAGTCTTCAGACTTCGCGGAGAGCATGATTATAGGAATATTGTGCTCTTCCCTTATGCGCAGCGTGGTCTGTATTCCATCGAGTCCCGGCATCATTACATCCATAATGATCAGGCTCACAGAAGTGCTTCGAATAAGATTGAGCGCTTCTATGCCGTCAAGCGCGATCATCGGCTCATAGTCCTCATTTCGCAGATAAAATGCTATAGCCTCAGCGATCTCCCTGTCATCATCAACGATCAGTATGTTAGTTTTCATGACGCACTCCTTTCGTACCTCAATTATAGCTTAAAGCACGCATATTAA
>CADATR010000019.1 GCA_902790885.1 uncultured Eubacteriales bacterium | reverse complement strand
TGGCGCCGATAACGCCGATGCTCTGGTACTTCTCGCATGCAGCTGTACATCTTCTGCAGAGGATGCACTTGTTGTTGTCTCTTACGATCGAAGCCGACGAAGCGTCGATAGCGAATTCGTTCTTTACACCTGCATAGTAATCAGTCTTCTCAACGCCGTAACGTTTGCAGAGAGCCTGAAGTTCGCAGTTTGTGGATCTTACGCAGCCGAGGCAGTCCTGATCGTGATCGGACAGGATCAGCTGAAGAGTTTTACGTCTGTAATCCTTGATCTTTTCTGTATTTGTATGTGCGACCATTCCGTCTGTGCAAGGATATACGCAGGCAGCTACGAGAGCTCTTGCTCCCTCTACCTCGCATACGCACATTCTGCAGGCACCTATCTCATTGATGTCTCTCAGATAGCACAGTGTAGGAATGTCGATGCCGGCCTTATGAGCCGCATCCAGTAAGGTGGTGCCTTCCGGAACAGTTACAGTTATATTATCAACTGTTACTTTGATATCTGCCATTGTGTTCACCTCCCCTTACTTTCTGCTTATAGCACCGAATGCGCAGTTCTCCATGCAGGCTCCGCACTTGATGCACTTCGACGAATCAATAACGTGTGGCTGCTTGACCGCGCCGGAGATAGCTCCGACCGGGCAGTTGCGGGCACACTTTGTGCAGCCCTTGCACTTCTCCGGATCGATCACATAGTTGAGCAGTGCCTTGCAGACGCCTGCCGGGCATCTCTTCTCTATGATGTGCGCTTCATACTCATCTCTGAAGTGCTCGATCGTCGAGAGGATAGGGTTAGGTGCTGTCTGACCCAGTCCGCAGAGAGCGTTTGCCTGGATGTATTTAGCAAGCTCCTGCAGTCTGTCGAGGTCTTCGATCTCTCCTCTTCCCTCTGAGATCTTCTCAAGGATCTCAAGCATGCGCTTTGTACCGATACGGCAAGGTGTGCACTTTCCGCAGGACTCACTTACTGTGAATCCGAGGTAGAACTTGGCGATATCGACCATGCAGTTGTCCTCGTCGAGTACGATCATTCCGCCGGATCCCATCATGGAACCGATGGCCTTGAGTGATTCATAATCGATAGGAACATCGTATGATTTAGCAGGGATGCATCCGCCGGAAGGTCCGCCTGTCTGTGCAGCCTTGAACTTCTTTCCGTTAGGTACTCCGCCGCCGATCTCTTCTACTACCTGTCTGAGAGTAGCTCCCATAGGAACCTCTACGAGACCTGTGTTGTTTACCTTACCGCCGAGAGCGAATACCTTTGTTCCCTTTGATGTCTCTGTGCCGTACTGGTTGAACCAGCTTGCGCCATTGAGGATGATCTGCGGGATGTTTGCGTATGTCTCAACGTTATTGAGTACTGTAGGCTGAGCGAACAGTCCCTTTACAGCCGGGAATGGCGGACGAGGACGAGGCTCACCTCTGTTGCCCTCGATCGATGTCATCAGAGCAGTCTCTTCGCCGCAAACGAAAGCGCCTGCACCGAGTCTGAGGTCTACGTCAAAATCAAATCCGGATCCGAAGATGTTCTTGCCGAGCACTCCGTAATCTCTGGCCTGATCAAGAGCGATCTTAAGTCTGTCAACAGCGATAGGATACTCAGCTCTTACGTAGATATAGCCCTGGTTAGCGCCGATAGCGTAACCGGCAATAGCCATAGCCTCAAGGATCGAATGAGGGTCACCTTCGAGGATGGATCTGTCCATGAATGCGCCCGGGTCACCTTCGTCAGCGTTGCAGGCTACAAACTTCTGAACTTTGCCCCTGTTGGCAGAAGCGAACATCCACTTTTTACCTGTAGGGAATCCGCCGCCGCCGCGGCCTCTGAGTCCGGAATCAACGACTTCCTGAATGACTTCATCAGGTGTCATCTCATTCAGCGCTTTTGCAAGAGCCTGATAACCGTCTCTTGCGATGTACTCGTCAATGTCTTCAGGATTGATCTTTCCGCAGTTGCGGAGAGCCATTCTGAGCTGGTCTTTATAGAACGGAGAATCAACATAGTGGATCTTCTCTCCGCTCGGGAGCTCTTCTACCATGAGGAATTCATCAACAGGTGTTCCGCCGAGAATGTGCTCATTGAAGATGCGCTCTACCATTTCAGGCTTTACTTCCTGATAGAAGATATTTCCAGGATGCACTACCATGATAGGACCTTTAGCGCAGAGTCCCTGGCAGCCTGTCTGGATGATCTGTATCTCGTCTTTCTTACCGGCAGCTTCAATCAGCTTTTTGAGTTCGTCCATGACCTCAACGCTGTGGTTTGACTGACAGCCGGTTCCTCCGCAAACGAGGACGTAGGTCTTGACAGCTTCTTCTGCAGTGTCAGGATTGAATCTGATATCGATCTGACCGCCCTTTGCCGCCTTGATGTCTTTTAAATCTTGCAGTGTTTTCATGACTTGCCCTCCATTATGCGTTATTCGTAACTGGCAAGCACGCCTGCAACTCTGTCAGGTGTCATCTTGCCATATACATCTCCTGCAACGATCATAACAGGTGCCAGTCCGCATGCTCCCACGCAGCGGCATACTTCAAGTGAGAACTTGCCGTCAGGGGTGCATTCGCCGTCCCCGATACCGAGCTTGTTCTCAACCTCTTCGAGGATCTTGCCCGCGCCTTTAACATAGCAAGCTGTACCAAGGCATACTGATACGACATACTTGCCCTTTGGCGACATCGAGAATTGCGCATAGAAAGTAGCTACACCATAAATCTTTTCGATTGGAATGCCTGTCTCATCGGAAATGATCTTCTGTACCTGATAAGGAAGATAACCGTAGATCTCCTGAGCCTCCTGCATGATTGGCATCAGGGCTCCCTTCTGTCCTTTGTACTTGGCGATCACTTCAAGCAGCTTGGCTTCCTGATCTTTTGTTCCTTTGAAAGGAACGCTCGATACTTTCATCTGCTAGTGCCTCCTTTTTGTTAATCTAATTCCTACAAACTTAATGGGGATTTAACTGAAATTTCAATGCCTTCACGTCTTCCTCCATTCACAGATATTTTACATTATCACCCTTATTCTGGCAATGAATAACTTTGTTTATTAATTGTTAATCGTTCAGTCCGCATTAACTTTTCAATTTGTATCTTAAGCAATACTTAAACTGATGCCCGGCTTTTGTTCTTCATGACAAAAAATTAACTATTTTATTTGCCTGTCGAATAAATACTGCTTTCCAAAAAACTCCCTTTTGTTAACTGGTTTCATGTTTTTTATTCCGTACTATTTTGTGTTATAATCTCCTGGATTCAAAAATATCAAGAATGGAGTTTTTATCATGATCTACCCTGAATTTCCGCATGAAGGATCCTATATCGGCATATGCGCACCGAGCGCCGGAGTCGGCGGCAAGCTTGACTCATTCGACATGTCTCTCGAAATACTGCAGCAGACCGGGCTCATTCCCTGCGAGACAGAAAACGTAAGGAATGACGACTGCCCTTCCACTTACGCAGAGATACGCGGGAGCGAATTCAATGAGCTTTTCGCTGATGATGATATCGACATGGTCTTCTGCGCTTCGGGCGGCGACTATTGCGTGGAAATGCTTCCGTACATCGACCGCGGCCTGGTGAAGAGCCACCCTAAATGGTTCTCGGGTTATTCAGACCCTACTGCCATACAGATGCTGTTCACCACCGTTTTCGATATTGCGACCATATACGGCGTGAATGCCGGAGCCTGGGACTGGCGTCCTCTCCACGAATTCCAGTTCAACGCACTCTCGGTCATCTTCGGCGATCTGCCTGTGCAGCACTCCTACGAGTATTACAATTCCACCGGATACAACGAGGAAACTGAACAGTACGACATGGACGCGCCTGTCGAATGGCTTCTTTTCAGGGGCGATCCTGAGGATTGCGAGCTGCATCAGGAGGATTCCCTCGACGTAACGGGAAGGCTGATAGGCGGATGCATAGATGTCATAGATGAAGTCATCGGAACAGAATATATAGACCTGAAAGGATTTGCCGAAAGATACAAGGATGACGGTCTTATCTGGTTTTTCGACAATTTCGAGCTCACTCCAATGGGGCTCATGTACTCCATGAACAGAATGAAGCAGATGGGACTCTTCGATCATACACAGGCTGTTATTTTCGGCCGCACCTGCTTCACCGGTGATGCTTCTGATGAGGATTACCTGGTGCAGCTTGAGAGAGTATTCGGCGACATGGATGTTCCGTTCATCTGGAACGCCGATATAGGCCACACAAAGCCATCCTTCACGATCATCAACGGATCAGTCGGCCATCTTGGATTCGATTCCGGATATGCCGAACTCTCAATGGAGCTCAGATAGAAAAATGCTTCCGGGCCGCAGTCCGGAAGCATTTTTGATTGTTTCAGATTTTAAATTGAATCAGATCTCCGCGGTCTCAGCTGCCAGCCACTCCGCTGTTTCTTCATCAAGGACAGGAGTAAGCGTTTCTCTGACCCACTTATGATAGCTGTTCACATAACTGAGCTCATCGTCTGTAAGAAGCTCTTTGACTATCGCCTCTCTTTCGTACGGAACGCATGTGAGCGGCTCGTTTACGATAAACCCTTCATCGTCATTTTTGAAGAGAACCATGTTCTCGATCCTTATGCCGAAGGCCCCCTCGATATATACGCCCGGCTCATTGGACATTATCATGCCCGGTTTTACAGGATATGACGGAGCTTTCTTCCTGATGCCGTTCGGGCCCTCATGTACGCTGAGCACATGACCGACTCCATGAGAGAGTCCGTGATTGAAATCCAGTCCCGCAGGTTTCATTGCAGCCCTTGCTGCCATGTCGATCTCGGAGCTGTCCGCGTCAGCAGCGATCCTGTAGTTGGCCATCGCGAGATGCGCCTTGAGCACATATGTATAGTCTGTCTTCATCTCATCTGTCAGAGGGCCGACAGCTATCGTTCTGGTGATGTCTGTAGTGCCCCCCTTGTACTGCCCGCCGGAGTCGATGAGCAGGAATCCCTCAGGCTTTACCTCAGCATCTGTCTCAGGCGTTGGCGCGTAGTGGATTATAGCTCCGTTAGGACCGTATCCTGCTATCGTCTCAAAGGAGAGATCTATGCATTCATCGCTGCTGAGACGAAGTTCCTTTAACTTCTCTGATACGCTGAGTTCTGTTTTCGGCACTGTAAGAGCTGTATCCTTCAGCCATTTTATGAGCTTTGTGACCGCAATTCCGTCGAGCACGTGGGCCCGTCTCATGCCTGCTGTTTCAGCCTCATTTTTGATGATCTTCATCTCTGCCGGAGGAGTCAGGGCTTCATGGATGTTTACTCCCTCAGGCACGGCGCTGTACAGCGCGTAATTGCACGTAGCCGGATCGAGCCAGAGAGTGTTTCCAACCGGCAGGGAGCTGATATCCTTATATACATCTTCATAAGCCTTTACATCCACGAATGAGAGCCTTTCAGGCAGCCCGTCAGCCAGAGTGCCGTCCATCACATAGAGGCACATTCTGTCCTGCGAAAGCAGTATAAACGAGAAAAACACCGGAGTGTAGAGGATGTCATCTGCTCGCAGATTGAGCAGCCAGGCTGACTCCATAAGATCAGTAATAAGAAGCCAGTCAGCATTCTCCGCCTTCATCTTTTCTCTTACCGTCTTTACCTTGTCCGCAGTATCGACGCCCGCCGAGCTGAGCGGGAGTTCCCATACCTTGCTCGGTATTATCTCCGGTCTGTCAGACCAGATCATGCCTCCGAGATCCTTATCAGTGCTCAGTCTGAACTTTTTACCGCTTTCGGAAAGCTTGTCCTTAAGAGCGCTGCAGAACTTCGAGGAGACCACTCTCCCGTCAAAGCCTATGACGAACTCATCATCAGACTTGTCAACGAGCTCCCTGATAAAATCAACGACAGAAGGAACTCCTTCCTCCCCCATCTTCATGAGCTCTATGCCGCTGCCTTCGAGCTGCTTCGCAGCCTGCAGAAAATATCTTCCATCCGTCCACAGCCACGCTCCGTCTCCGGTCACCAGCAGTTCGCCAGCCGACCCCGTAAAGCCACTCAGGAAAGCGCGCATCCTGAAGAACTCGTTTACATACTCAGAACCGTGAAAATCACCCGACGGAACAAAGTAAGCATCTATGCCCTCTTCCGCCATCAGTTTTCTTAATCCGACGATTTCTTTCTTCATTTTTTCATCTTCCTTTTATCTTATTGTAAGGGCTTAAGCATGTGTTCCATTTAAGGAATATTGCCCAGCCGGAATCATTGTACAACTCTTCGCGGAGCATCTCAACTTTCACATCGCGTCTTATGATATTTACACATTTTTTGCGTTACATATGATCCGTTTTAATGTAAACTAAAGGCTGGAATGAAATTTAAGATAACGCGCGGCGTTTATCGTGATCTACCTTCAAAGGAGGATAAATAAATGGCAGAATGGAAAAATCTTGACACTCTTAACGCGTACAAGGCTCTTGCAGAGTCAGACCACTGTGTCGATCTCAGGAAAGCGCTTTCAGGTGCAGAAGGCGCTGAGAGAGTTAAAAAATACAGTGTGCCTATGGCATGCGGCCTTACATATAACTTCGCCGCCAAGCAGGTGGATGATGAGATACTCCGCGGGCTCGCAGCGCTTGCAGAAGAGTCAGATCTTGAGGGCAAGTTCAGGGAGCTGTACAACGGCGCCATGATCAACACCGGTGAAAAGAGACTCGTGCTCCATCATCTTACACGCGGCCAGCTCGGAGACGCTGTAATCGCAGACGGTACAGACAAGAGAGCATTCTACACCGGCGAGCAGGCTAAGATAGCTGAATTTGCCGCGAAGGTGCACGCAGGCGAGATCTGCAACGCCAGCGGCGAAAAGTTCACGACTGTTGTACAGATAGGCATCGGCGGCAGCGACCTTGGCCCGCGCGCAATGTACATAGCGCTTGAGAACTGGGCCCGCGCCAACGGAAAGCTGCTCATGAACGCGAAATTCATAAGCAACGTCGATCCTGACGACGCCGTAAGCATTCTTGAAACAATAGATGTTGCCCACTCTCTGTTCATTCTTGTTTCAAAATCGGGCACTACTCTTGAGACCCTTACAAACGAGGCATTCGTAAAGAACGCTCTCACAGCGCGCGGTCTCGATCCTTCAAAGCACATGCTGGCAGTTACCAGCGAAACATCCCCTCTCGCGGGCAGCACAGACTACCTGACAGCCTTCTTCATGGATGACTACATCGGAGGAAGATATTCTTCTACTTCCGCTGTAGGAGGAGCTGTCCTGTCCCTCGCCTTCGGATCTGATGTCTTTGAAGAATTCCTTGCCGGCGCTGCTGAAGCTGACAAACTCGCGGCTGAGGCCGATCCTATGAAGAACGCGGCCATGCTTGACGCTCTCATCGGTGTTTATGAGAGAAATATCTCCGGCTATGAAAGCACTGCCGTACTTCCTTACGCTCAGGCTCTCGCAAGATTCCCTGCGCACCTGCAGCAGGCAGACATGGAATCCAACGGAAAGTCAGTGAACCGTTTCGGTGAGCCAGTGGATTACAAGACCGGTCCGGTGCTCTTCGGCGAGCCGGGAACAAATGGACAGCACTCCTTCTATCAGCTGCTTCACCAGGGCAAGAGCATAGTTCCGCTGCAGTTCATTGCTTTCAGAGAGAACCAGACAGGAACCGACGTGGAAATACAGGGCAGCACAAGCCAGAAAAAGCTTGATGCAAATGTTGCGGCTCAGATAGTGGCATTCGCATGCGGCAAGGATGATGAAAACCTCAACAAAAACTTTGACGGAGGCAGACCTTCAAGCATCATTATAGGTGATAAGCTTACACCGGCATCCCTGGGTGCTCTCCTGGCTCATTTCGAAAACAAGATAATGTTCCAGGGCTTCCTCTGGAATCTCAACAGCTTCGATCAGGAAGGCGTTCAGCTCGGCAAGGTGCTCGCGAAGAAGGTTCTCGCTCATGAGACCAACGGCGCGCTCGCTGAGTACTCGAAGCTGCTCTGCATCTGAACACCGCAGACATCAGCGCATATGGTATTTTAACTGAAAAAGGCTCCGGAGTTCCGGAGCCATTTCTTTATGCATGGAGTTAAATATTGCTGAACTTATATATGGTAGTGGAAGTGAACTCGTCCCCCGCCTTCAGCATGCAGCCCTCACGCACTGAAGGATCGCTGCTGTGTACGGCATCAGGCCTGAACTGAGTCTCAAGGCAGACGGCGCTGCGCCTTCCGTAGACGGCGCCCCCTTTGCCCGGCTCCCCGCTGAGCCCGTTCGCAGTGTACATCTGCATGTCAGGCATGTCTGTCAGCACTGTCATGCATATTCCGCTGTCTCCTGAGTACAGCTCGCCCGCCTCTCTGATGATCCTTACAGCCGGTTCAGACGGAGAATCTCCTATCACGAAATTGTGATCATACCCGCCTCCGAAGGCAAGCTGCTGATCGGAAGCATTGATATCCTTTCCAAGCATCTTTTCAGTCCTGAAGTCAAACGGTGTGCCTTCTACCTTTGCAGGCGCTTCAAGAGGGATAAGGCGGGCATCTACCGGAGAATAATACTCCGCATTGATCTTCGCCATGTGGCCCATCACCGTGCCGCTGTCATGTCCGTTAAGGTTAAAGTAGCTGTGGTTAGTGAAGCTGACTGCTGTGTCGGCGTCGGATACCGCTCTGTAGTCTATCCTCAGCATGCCGTCGCCAGGCAGTGAATAACTTACTTCGATGTGCATGTTTCCCGGGAATCCCTGGTCTCCGTCCGGACTGTCGATGCAGAAAGTGATCGCGTTGTCATGAAGGCTCCGCACCCCCTGTGAAGGCGCTTTGTCAGAAATGCTTTCAGAAGCATATGCTGTCATAATGTCTGCCGACCGCACACTGGTAAAGCCGATCTTTACGCCCCAGAGTCTGTCTTTGAAGAAGTCTTTTCCGCCGTGGAGGCAGTTTGTCCCGTTGTTGGCAGTAAGCTGGTATGAAACTCCGTTCAGCTCAAAAGCAGCGCCGGCTATGCGGTTCGCGAAGCGCCCTACAGACGCTCCGATATGACCGCTTCCGTTCACGTATCCCAGAACGTCGTCGTGACCAAGCACAACATCACGCATCTCACCTTTTCTGTCAGGCACTGCAAGGCTGACAAGCGCCGCACCGTAATCTGTGACTGCGGCTCTCATACCGTCAGGCGACTCAAGTATATAGAGTCCCGCGGATCTTCCGTCACTCAGTTTTCCGAATCTTATTGATTTCATTTCTTATCTGACCCTTTCAAGTCTTTCTTCTTCTTCCTGCTTTCTAGGGAGGAATAGAGGTACGTATTCTATCAGGACACGCGAAGTCTCAAGTCCGAACCATCTGACAGGGCTTCCGGCGATCCTTCTTATGAAGTATTTGTTATGTATGAGGGCATTGTCGATCGGAGACAGATCTCCCTCCATAGGCATCATCTTGCGGATCATGCAGAATTTGAATGATCCGACGCTCGACGGTCCGTATATCGAGTGCTCCCTCACCTGCTGAGGCAGCTCGCCGCTCTTCAGGAGATCCTGTACTATCTGCCTGAGATAAACGTTAACGCTCTGCTTAACCTTGTATCCGAGAATAAGGTTCACACGGAAGATATAATCGGTACCGAAGGTCTCCACCTCATATTGCCTGTCGAACGGCTCATCCGTGGTGTTTACACTTATGAACCAGTACGCGTCAGCCTTCTTAGGATCCCTGTCGAGTATGGAATAAAGTATGTCACGGTCGATCTCCTCAAAATCGCCGCCCTTTGCTATATATACAAGGTTGTTGCTCGTGTACGGTATATCAGGATCGTTCTGGAGCGATTTGATATTTGAAAGATAATCGCGCATCTTCAGCTTTACCTTCTGCATGCGTTCTATCTGTGTACCGCGGTACCAGCTGACCATAATAAGAAGTATCACGAGCGAAATGATTATTGCCACATAGCCGCCGATCGTGAATTTGCCGAGACTGGACACGAAGAAGACGCCCTCGAGAGCGGTGAACGTGACAGCAAACAGTACAGCTCCGACAATATGTTTTTTGAGCACTCCTATGTACACGGTAAACAGGATGGTCATCATAAGCATGCTTATGGTGATGGCCAGACCATAGGCGTTCTCCATGCGGGAACCGCTTCTGAAGTAAAGTATAACGGCTCCGCATAAGATCCACAGTATGTTGTTCACTAAAGGTATGTAGATCTGTCCCTGAGTGTCTGAAGGATATCTGACGTTGAGATGCGGCATGAGGTCAAGAGCAGCCGCCTCATGTACAAGAGTATAGCTGCCGCTTATCAGCGCCTGGCTTGCGATGATGGCAGCCATTGCGCTCAGGACTATCGCGACCGGACGCATGCCCTCAGGAAGCATCATGTAGAACGGGTTCAGATCATGTACTGCAGCTATCTCCGGGTTATCCCGGTTTGCGAGTATCCAGACGCACTGTCCCATGTAGTTGAGTATGAGGCAGGTCTTTACAAACGGCCAGCTGCGCAAGATGTTTTCCTTGCCAACATGGCCCATGTCCGTATAGAGCGCTTCGGCTCCGGTCGTACAGAGGAATACGCTTCCGAGTATCATGAGCCCTGCCTTGTTGCCCGGACTGAAGAGCACCTTTACGGCATATACAGGATTTATCGCCCTTATTATTGTCAGATCACCCAGAGACAGCCATATGCCGGTTGCTCCCAGATAGAGGAACCACACGAGCATAACAGGTCCGAACATCCTGCCGATCATGCTCGTTCCGCTTCGCTGTATTATGAACAGCACGCTGACTATGGTAAGGGTTATAGCGATGACAACGAACTGACCCTCTCCCAGGATCCTGTCCATGAATGGTATGCTTCGCAGGCCCTCTACAGCCGTAGTAACAGTAACGGCAGGCGTAAGAACGCCATCCGCGAGCATGGTGCAGCCTCCTATCATGGTAGGTATGATCAGCCATTTGCCGTAGTCCCTGACAAGGGTATACAGCGCGAATATTCCGCCCTCGCCGTGGTTGTCTGCCTTGAGCGCGATGAGCACATGCTTTACCGTTGTCAGAAGTGTGATGGTCCATATGACAAGCGAGAGAGAACCGATTATGAAATCCGGATCTACATTTTGTATGCCACCGTTGCCCTCGACTATCGATTTCATTACGTACATCGGTGATGTACCGATGTCACCGTATACTATGCCGATAGCAACTAGGATCATCCCCATGCTGAATTTGCTGCTGTGAGTTTCTTCCTTGATCTCTAATTTTCTTCCCATTTACTTCATCTCTCAATCATTGACAGGACTCCCCGTTCCCTGGGGCGTTATTACAAACGCAATGATTATAGCACAATGCCGCGGCAATGCCAGCAGTTATTTTTCAGCTTTGTACGCGTCAAAGAGTTTCTGATATTTGATGGCGTGGAAGTGCTCTCCCGTTATTGCCATATGCCTTTTGTTGATTGTAAACACCAGTGTTTTTCCGAAGTAGAGCATGTCCATGCCTCTTATGTCATCAAAACGGAATTCATCCGTACCGATCACAAGCCGGTCTTTATACCCTTTGAGCTCTCCGGAAAAAATATCCCTTCTGCTGTGGTCGGAGAGCACCTCATAAAGGACAGTGTCAGTATCGGTGAACACGGGTCCGCTGCCCTCAAAGGCCTTTATGTAAGCCGTCGTTTCGGCTTCAGACCAGACGCCCCAGTCATACACGCTGTCGAATCTCAGCCCCTGCCCCTCAAGGAAGCCTTCTTTTGTGTATCTTCCGGACTGTCCGCAGCCGGTGCAGCGGAAGGTATCCCCTTCGGTCTCCATGGTATCAAAGGCTCCGCAGCAGGAGCATTTTACGAGATAGTTCTCAAGTCCCTCAGCCAGTCTCTCACCTGTGTAGGCGTACATGTTTTTCCGCTGGGTCTCGTAAGCGTTTTCATAAAGATCCCTGTTGATGCAGTCAGTGAGCTCGTCAACACTCATGCCCCTGATCTCTTCAGATGAGTAGATATTTACTATATTACCCTTCATTGGACCGGTGCGCACCGTATACGCCCATCTCGGGGCTGTAAAATAACCGCCCTCGATATGATATGTAGCGAGAGCGCATCCCGCGGTCTTTACGAGCTTAGCCATGCTTTTGTCTATTTTCAAGGTCTCGCCGTTGAACGACCTGCTGCCTTCAGGGAAGATCATTACATTGCGGCCTGCCTTGATCTTTCGTATCACCTCGCGCATCGTATCTATCGAAGGCGCGCCCTTGTAGGTAAACAGAGGATCCTGAGCCCATTTCAGTTTAGGACCCGCCTTGGTGCGGAGAAGATGTTCCCCCGCAACAAAATACATGTGCTCGGAAAAAGCTCCCGCGACCATCAGCATGTCTACCTCAGTAAGATGATTGGATATAACGATATACGGTTCATCCGTTTTGCTGATCCTGTCTGTCTTAAATCCGTATTTGCGGAGGATCAGCGGAACAAATCTGCTTATGGTTTTATAAATGAATCTGTATCTGAATTTCAAACGGTCTTCTGCCACGACCAGGTCCCCTTTCGATCACCGGGCCGATTCGCTTTTACCTCACAGGCCCGTTCTAAGCGCATTATAGCACAGATACGCGCCCTCTAACTAAAAAGAACAGCGCTCATTTATTTATGAGCGCTGTTCATGTGATCTGTGATCAGTGATCGCCTACAGGAGGCTGACAGAAGCGATAAGTCCGGCAAATACGATGGAAACCATCGATACCAGCTTGATCAGGATGTTGATCGAAGGGCCGGATGTATCCTTGAACGGGTCGCCGATAGTATCGCCGACGACAGCAGCCTTGTGGTTGTTGCTGCCCTTGCCGCCGAAGTTGCCTGCCTCGATATACTTCTTGGCGTTGTCCCAGGCACCGCCGGAGTTAGCCATGAAGATAGCCATGATGAAGCCCGAAACAGTAGCTCCGCAGAGCATTCCGACTACACCGAGTCCTCCGAGGATGAGGCCTGTCACTATTGGAGCCGCGATGCCTACGCATGCAGGAAGGATCATCTCCTTCAGGGAAGCCTTTGAGCAGAGGTCTACGCAGCGTGCGTAGTCAGCTGTAGCCTTTCCTTCCATGAGGCCAGGGATCTCTTTGAACTGACGTCTTACCTCAACTACTACGCTCTGAGCCGCTCTGTTAACAGCGCCCATTGTCAGAGCTGAGAAGAGGAACGGCAGGCATGCTCCGATGAAGAGTCCTACCAGTACCTTAGGATCGAGCAGGTTGAGTGTCAGATCCTGTCCTTCCGGCATGTAAACAAGGAGCTTCTCCTTGAAGTTAGCGATAAGAGCAAGAGCTGTCATACCGGCCGAACCGATGGCAAATCCCTTTCCTGTAGCGGCTGTAGTGTTGCCGAGTGAGTCGAGAGCATCTGTTCTCTCGCGGACTTCCGGCGGAAGTCCTGCCATCTCAGCGATACCTCCGGCATTATCAGCAACCGGTCCGTAAGCATCTGTTGCAAGTGTGATACCGAGTGTTGAAAGCATTCCTACAGCTGCAAGTGAGATGCCGTAGAGTCCGATGCTCGATGGAGCAACGTCTACCGGGCAGAGGCCTGAGCAGTAGTAAGCGATAATGATAGCTGCGCCTACGATGAGGATAGGAAGTGTTGTTGACATCATTCCTGTGCCAAGTCCGGAGATGATCAGCGTAGCTGTACCGGTCTGTGAAGACTCAGCGATCTTCTGTGTAGGCTTGTATGTATCTGATGTGTAGTACTCTGTGCAAAGTCCGATCAGAACGCCGGCAGCGAGTCCTGCAATGATAGCAAGGTAGAGTCCGTAGAACTCAATACCGAAGAGCCACCATACGAGTACGAATGAGAAAATTGCTGTTGCTATAGCTGAGAAGTTGGTACCTCTTCTCAGAGCTGCGAGCAGGTTCTTCTGGCTGGCGCCTTCCTTTGTCTGTACGAAGAAGGATCCGATTACTGAGAATACTACTCCGACAGCTGCCATAAGAAGAGGCAGAGCTACAGACTTGACGCCAAGTCCGCTTGAAAGGAATGCGATAGCTCCAAGAGCGCAGGTGGATACCATTGATCCTACATATGACTCGTAGAGGTCAGCGCCCATTCCGGCAACGTCGCCTACATTGTCACCTACGTTATCAGCGATAACAGCAGGGTTACGAGGGTCATCCTCAGGGATTCCTGCCTCAACCTTACCTACGAGGTCAGCTCCGACGTCAGCAGCCTTTGTAAAGATACCGCCGCCTACACGTGCGAAGAGAGCCATTGAAGAAGCACCCATTCCGAATGTTACCATTGCTGCAGTGATGTTCTCGAGAGTTTCGTGGAATACGAGGTCGAGAAGAGCATACCAGAGCGAGATGTCGAGAAGTCCGAGGCCGACTACAGTAAAGCCCATTACCGAGCCTGCGGAGAAAGCGACTCTGAGGCCCTTATTGAGGCTCTGCTGCGCAGCGCATGCCGTACGGTTGTTGGCCCTTGTTGCGATGCTCATTCCGATATAGCCGGAAAGACCTGAGAAGAAACCTCCTGTTATAAATGCGAACGGTACATACCATGTCAGCTTTCCTGCAGCCGCCATTCCGCAAAGGACCAGGAACATGACTGCGAAGAAAATGATTACCGTGCGATACTGACGCTTCAGGAACGCAGCAGCGCCCGTACGTACAAAGCGTGATATTTCTTTCATCCTGTCAGTACCTTCATCTGAGTTCAGGACTTTCTTTGCCTGGACGTAGGCAAAAAGCAGAGCGCAGATTGAAGCAAACAGGCTTATCCAGTAAAGATGTGTTAACAGATAATCTTGCATTTGAATTGCCTCCTTATAACATTTTCACAAAGCAATCTATTGCCGTTTACCATTCCAGTCCATGATCTCCCAAAGGTCTGTTGTCAGACCCTCTTGTGGCCATTATATACTCCGGACGCTTTGTACTCAATAAAAAACAATGTATCGCTATGTATTTCCTTGTTTGTAAAGTATATCAGAAAGCTTGAAATATACAAGAAAATCAGACATAATTCTTGTTTTTTTGACAATAATTTCCGAAATTGTTTGTGAATTTCAACAAATTCTTTATACGCTTTTGTTCATGTTCTCAAATACACAAAAACACACCTGACTGATCGAAGTCAGCCAGGTGTGTAATGCTTTTAAGAGTACGGTTTTACCGCTGAACTGCGGCTATGCCCTTTTTTCGGCTATAGCGGCCTGTGCGGCAGCCAGTCTTGCGATAGGCACTCTGAACGGCGAGCAGGATACATAGTTGAGTCCTACTTCGTGGCAGAAGCGTACGGATGCAGGATCTCCGCCGTGCTCTCCGCAGATACCGAGCTTGATGTTCGGTCTTGTGCTCTTTCCTCCCTCAACAGCCATCTTTACGAGCTTGCCGATACCGGACTGGTCGAGTGACTGGAACGGATCTGTGTCAAAGATGCCTCTCTCCATATACTCCTTGATGATGGCGCCTGTGTCATCTCTCGAGAAGCCGTATCCCATCTGTGTGAGGTCGTTTGTTCCAAACGAGAAGAACTCTGCTTCTTCAGCGATCTCGTCTGCTGTGACAGCAGCTCTTGGGATCTCGATCATGGTTCCTACCATGTACTTCATGTCTTCTCCGGACTCAGCGATCAGTCTGTCAGCTAATTCAACGATGGTCTTCTTGACAAACTTGAGCTCGTTCACATGGCCTACCAGCGGTACCATGATCTCAGGAACTACCTCAATGCCTTCCTCTTTGCGGACCTCGAGTGCTGCTGTTATGATAGCCTCAGTCTGCATTTCAGCGATCTCAGGATATGTGACAGCGAGTCTGCATCCGCGGTGTCCCAGCATAGGGTTGAACTCGTGGAGCTCGAGAGTCTTGTTTACGATCTTCTCATAAGGGATTCCGAACTGCTCGGATACCTGCTTGATGTCTTCATCTGTCTTAGGCAGGAACTCGTGCAGAGGCGGGTCAAGCAGTCTGATAGTAACAGGTCTGTCGCCCATTGCCTTGTAGATGCCCTTGAAGTCTTCCTTCTGGTAAGGCAGGAGACCTGCGAGAGCTTCTCTTCTTTCCTCTTCATTGTCAGCAAGGATCATTCTTCTGATCTTAGGGATCCTCTCATCCTCGAAGAACATGTGCTCTGTACGGCAGAGTCCGATACCCTCAGCACCGAACTTGACAGCCTGCTCAGCATCGCGCGGGTTGTCAGCGTTTGTTCTTACCTTGAGAGTCCTTGCCTCATCAGCCCAATCCATGATCTGTCCGAAATCTCCGGAGAGCTCAGGAGCAAGAGTTCTGATGGCTTCTGTATAAACGTTTCCGTCTGTACCGTTGAGCGAGATGAAGTCTCCTTCTGTGTAGACCTTTCCGCCTACTGTAAGAGTCTTGTTGGCCTCATCTACTGTGATCTCCCTGCATCCGGATACGCAGCACTTGCCCATTCCTCTGGCAACTACAGCAGCGTGCGATGTCATGCCGCCGCGTGCTGTCAGGATACCTTCAGCAGCTACCATGCCGGCGAGGTCTTCAGGCGATGTCTCTTCTCTTACGAGGATGACCTTCTTTCCGTCTGCAGCGAATGCAGCGGCGTCATCAGCGGAGAATACGATCTGGCCTGTAGCAGCGCCAGGCGATGCAGGAAGACCCTTTGTTACAGGAGAAGCCTTCTTGAGCTCATCAGCGTCGAATACAGGGTGCAGAAGCTGATTGATCTGATCAGGTTCTACTCTCATTACAGCAGTATCCTTATCGATCAGTCCCTCTTTTACGAGATCTACGGCAACTTTTACAGCTGCAGCTGCTGTTCTCTTGCCGTTACGTGTCTGCAGCATGTAGAGCTTTCTGTCTTCAACAGTGAACTCCATGTCCTGCATATCTTTATAGTGGTTTTCGAGTGTGTTGGCGATCTTCTCGAACTGAGCATAAACCTCAGGGAAAGCATCTGCCATCTCGGAGATCGGCTGCGGTGTTCTGATACCTGCTACAACGTCCTCACCCTGAGCGTTAACGAGGAACTCTCCGAAGAGTCTGTTCTCACCGTTAGCAGGGTTACGTGTGAACGCTACGCCTGTGCCGGAGTTATTTCCGCTGTTTCCGAATACCATTGACTGTACGTTTACGGCTGTTCCGAGTGAATCCGAGATACCGTACATCTTTCTGTACAGAATGGCTCTGTCGTTGTTCCATGATCTGAATACAGCCTTGATAGCCTCAAGCAGCTGATCCTTAGGCTCCTGAGGGAACTCTCTTCCGAGCTCTCTGATCACTACTTCCTTGTATCCTGCGATAACTTCCTTAAGATCATCAGTTGTCAGCTCAACGTCAAATTCAACGCCGGCTTTCTTCTTCTGGTTTTCAAATACAGCATCGAAGTTTGACTTTTTGATCTCGAGTACAACGTCGCCGAACATCTGCATGAATCTTCTGTAGCTGTCATAGGCGAATCTGTCGTTTCCGGTCTTCTTTGCGAGACCCTCAACAGCGATATCGTTGAGTCCGAGGTTGAGGATGGTATCCATCATTCCCGGCATCGAGATAGGAGCTCCGGATCTTACGGATACGAGAAGCGGGTTCTCATTGTCTCCAAACTTCTTTCCCATTACCTCTTCAAGTTCAGCGATGTGCTCCCAGACTTCATCGATCACTTCCTGAGCGAGGACTCCTCCGTCCTCTGTGTACTTTCTGCACACATCTGTTGTGATCGTGAATCCGAAAGGTACAGGAAGACCGATGTTGGTCATTTCAGCAAGGTTTGCGCCCTTGCCGCCGAGCAGAGCTCTCATGTCCTTGGTGCCTTCGTTGAACGAATAAACATATTTAGCCATATGCCCTTTTCTCCTTTTTCTATGTATTTGATATTTAAAATGCGCAAGGCATTATTAACGTTTATCAGAAGCGCAGTCTCTCTTCGATATAGCTTCTTACCTCGGATACAGGCACCCTTACCTGCTCCATTGTATCGCGATCACGTATAGTCACGGCTCCGTCCTCAGCAGTGTCGAAGTCCACGCAGATGCAGAACGGTGTGCCGATCTCATCTTCTCTTCTGTAGCGCTTGCCGATCGATCCGGCTGCGTCATACTCTACCATGAAGTATTTGCAAAGCTCTTCATACACCGGACGGGCTACGCTGTCAAGTTTTTTTGAAAGAGGAAGAACTGCTGCCTTGTACGGAGCGAGCGCCGGATGAAGTCTGAGCACTGTACGTGTATCAGTC
>CADATR010000018.1 GCA_902790885.1 uncultured Eubacteriales bacterium | reverse complement strand
TTCGCATTTTGAAGAAATAAAATCACATGGCTCTGATATCGAAACAAGGCTTGATGATTCTAATTGTTCAGCTGAGCAACTGAAACAAGATAACCACCAAATCATAGATGGGTACCAATCTAACGGAGAACAGATCACTCTAATCACAGAAAGCTTCGATGATTCGATAAGGGGAGTATTAGACTAGCAAATTCAAGTTTAAGAGGTAAAGATGCCAATTGATTTCGCGATCTGACAGGGAAAAGGAAGATGAAAAGAATGTTGCTTGTTATTCTGGCAGCTGCAGTGATTGCCATTGCGCTATTATTATCCGGCTGCGGTGCTCCACATCACGAATCCCCTCAGGATGCAGTGGAACTATCGGAAGCGTCTGTGGGGGATGTCGTTGTATTCGGCGATATCAGGTGGTACGTTACAGCAAAAACGGAGACGGGCTGCACGCTTTTGGCCGAAAAGCCAGTGATAAAGATGCCGTTTCGTAAAGCAGAGTATCAAGCAACCAATACATGGGACAAATCCACTTCGCGAGCCTGGCTTAATGAGAAGTTCTACAACACTTTCACCGAAGAGGAAAAAGCACTGATAGCAAAGACGCACAACCTTAATCCTGCCAACAGTGAATACGGCACTCCCGGAGGAAGCGATACAAATGATCATATCTTTCTGCTAAGTGTGGATGAGGCAAATGCGCTTGACAGCAAGGTGCTGGAATGCGGCTACTGGCACGAAATGGATAACCAGTGGTGGTGGCTTAGGTCACCGGGTGTGAATGACAGCTATGTGGCATATGTTGGCAACAACAGTGACGGAAAAAACAGGATTGATCTTACCGGAGATGTTGCGGGCAATTATTACGGAGCCATCCGGCCTGCCCTGAATTATAGTTTTGCGGATGATGCTGTCCCATCGGGCATAAACAGAACTCCCAAGGAAGAGGCAGCTGAGCTGACAGCGATATCCGGTGCGCAGGTTGGTGATGTGGTGGCTTTTGGCAGATATACCTGGTATGTAACAGACAAAACGGATGGTGTCTGCACGCTGCTTTGTCAGGGACCGGTTGCAGAGATGCCATACAATGAGGACAAAACGGGTGTCACCTGGGAGAACTGCACTCTGCGCAGATGGCTCAATGAGGATTTCTATAACAGCAAATTCTCTGACGGAGAGAAAGCTGCGATCATAACCTCACATAACACATTTATTGAAGATGATTCTCGCTATGAAATGGACTGCGGAAATGACACAGATGATAAGGTATATCTGTTCACATATTCCGAATCAAAAACCGTCAGCGACGATATCAGGAAATGCGGCGTCAACTGGTGGCTGAGGTCGCCTGGAAGAGAGCAGGATGAAGCAGTATATATACTTGGAGAATCAGCGAATCTGATGGGAAACGATGTCGATAACTCTCTTGCAGTCCGGCCTGTAATAAAGGTCAGATACTCTGATTAGGTGGAACAGGACAGCCAAAAAGAACGGAAAAGCAGAAGCCTGTATCCTAATGGATTAAACTAAGATTCGATGAAAGCTGAATACATTACGTAGAATAGCTGACATCGAAAGGAGAATAGATTTGAAGATATTGGTAATACCTGATGTCCACCTTAAGCCGTGGATGTTTGACAGAGCAAAAGAACTAATGTATACAGGCGCTGCCGAGAAAGCAGTGTGCCTGATGGATATACCTGATGACTGGGGGCAGGAACACAATCTCGGGCTGTACGAAGAGACCTTCGATGCTGCCATCAGGTTCCAGAAAGCTTATCCGGATACACTCTGGTGCTACGGTAATCACGATCTGTCGTATGAATGGCTGCAGTATGAAAGCGGCTTTTCATATATGGCAATCCCTGTAGTAAGAAAAAAGCTGATGGAGCTTAGAAGGGAACTTCCGGACAGAAACCAGATGGTATATATCCACAGGATAGATAATGTGCTTTTCGTTCACGGCGGACTTACTCATGCGTCCGTGAAGTATTATGCACCGGATATCGATTATGAAGACACTGATGCAATAATAGAAAGGATCAATTGTTCCGGAAGGAATGAGATGTGGGATGATACATCGCCGTTATGGGCCAGGCCACAGTACCATTATGAGAAGATGTATAGAGAATCGGATATCCTCCAGGTAGTGGGGCACACTCCCGTCGAGGAAATCGACCGAATCGGGAATGTCATATCATGTGACCTTTTCTCAACGTACAGAACGGGAGAACCAATCGGAACCGAGGAATTCCTGCTTATAGATACTGTGACATGGGAGTACAGGGGGATCAGAACGGAATCATCAGATAGAGGCCAAAAAAGAGACCAGTAGGTGTTTTACGCATCTATTAGTCTCAGCATTAAAGCCCATGATTTAAACATGAATGCATCTTATCACGGTGATGGGATCGTTAAAGAATCAAACGCAAAGATCATCGATGACATATGTGAATACGCGTACGGACTCAGCAAGCAGGACTGGAAATATATTCAATTCAGGTTTCTCGCTCCGTATACACACAAGTGTCCTATCTGCTCCAACAGGGAGCCGGGGAAGCGCTATGGCAGCAACTGCATATGCATCCCGTTTGCCTGCTGGCATCATGGCGGGCATATACCGTGCAATTGCAGCACGCATGTTATCAATAATTCCAACTGGAACCGTATAGCTAAGCTGCCAGATCCTGAAGAGGCACTTGCCATAGCCCGTAAGCGTATCGGTGTACATGACATCATGCTCATAAGGGGTGAAAACGTTATGGACTCGCTTCAGAGAGGGGATGCATGCGCGCATTTCGTGGGGGGCAAATATTATCACACGTCGCTTTACCTGGGTGACGGAAAAATGCTTGATGTTTCCCGGGAGACAGGCAACACAATGATCCGGGACGTTATGGAGACCGAGTTTGCGATCCGCTATATAGGCGGAAAACAGATTGTGCTATAACCTTATGCGATAAAGACGCATAATTAGTGGTGTCGTTTTTTCAAATCTTCTGGAATTATGTCACATCTAAAGACTGGCCTCAAATCCACACAACACCAAAAAGATCTGAAAACCCGGTTGCTTATGATAATATAAATTCAGCATAGCAGCCTTAAGGTGGTCATCTATGCTTTGTACGAATGATTATGCGTGATTCAGATTAAATATCCGAGTTTTTCCGGTTTGGCCGGGAACGAAAAGGAGTTTATAAAAATCATCTACATAAAATCAAAATAACGCATGTTTTTCACGGGCTGATTGTTATAGAAAAGACAGCAATAAATTCCGATTTTGCATAGACGAGTTTCAGAGATATCAATGATGCTAAAGAAAATAATCAGGATCCGTACGGGCGGTCAGACCGGCGTTGACAGGGCGGCAATGGACTTTGCCAGGGAGCACGATATTCCTCTCTGCGGATGGTGCCCTAAAAATGGTTGGGCAGAGGACTACGATGTTGCTCCCGGCTTGCTTATGGACTATCCGGAGCTTACCGAGACCCCTTCAGAAGGAACAGAACAACGGACAAAATGGAATATGCGTGACTGCGACGCGATCCTTACTATTCTGCCCGAAGGCACATGTGACTCGCCCGGGACTGAAACAGGATTGCAGGAGGGGGGAGCTCTCGGCAAGCCTATGTTCACGGCTGAAGGTTTGAAAGATGTGCCGGCTGCCATCAGTTGGATCAGATCTTTGCCTGAAGAAACAGAGTTGTGTATCGGAGGACCACGCGCCAGTGAGTGGCCGGAGGCATATGAAGCGGCGAGGGTTGTACTTGAGTCACTGATCAAGGCGACCCATTCTGAGGATAAGAAGCATTACGTATATATCCTGCGGTGTGCTGACGGGACATTTTATACGGGATATACGACTGATCCGGAGCGCAGAACAAGAGTGCATAACTCCGGCAAAGGGGCAAAGTACACGAGAGCGCGCCTGCCGGTCGAGCTTATATACACTGAAGAATTCGATGATAAAAGCGAAGCTCAGCGCCGTGAATATGCAATAAAGAAGCTGAGCAGAGCCGAAAAGGAGAAGCTTGTCAAATGGAAAAGCAAATAGTCAGAGATACTTTTTTTCTGAATCAGAAGTCTGAAGAAGCAACAAAGGCCGACCTGCCTGTCGCGCAGGATCTCGAAGATACTCTCAGGGCAAACCGGGAGCGCTGTGTTGGCATGGCTGCGAACATGATCGGATACAGAAAGAGGATCATAATCGTTGCGACCGGCTTTGCTGACATCGTGATGATCAATCCTGTAATCACAGCAAAGTCCGAGCCATACGAAACTGAAGAAGGCTGCCTGTCGCTGCCGGGAACAAGAAAAACGACCAGATATAAAAACATAACTGTCAGCTATCTGGATAAGAAGTTTGTGATGTATACGCAGGACTTCAGCGGCTGGATTGCGCAGATAATACAGCACGAATGCGATCATCTGGAGGGGATATTGATATGAGATGATCACCGCTCAAATAAGCGGCATTCACCAGATGGAGCCTGGGATCCGATCGATCCCGGGCTATTTTTTGTCTGGAAAATTCAGCGGAAAATCGATTCGACCGGCAGACCCGGCGCCTGCACCGGTCCTGTACTGATGAGGCTGGTATACTTTCCTACAAAATTGGCCACAATAAATGTATAATCATTTTGTATGACTAAAACGATAATCTGAAAATCCGGCTGCTTGTGATAATATAAATGCAGCTAAAGAAAACTCTGGAGGCATGATATTTGGCATTTTTGCCGGGGTGATCGGATATATGGCGGCAACAAAATGGCTCCCCGCCATATCGGCCAAGAGGAGCAGTGCGAGCTTATGAGGAATACAGGTACAGGCAGAATAGACCATCCCTTCGGGCCGCTTTACAGCGGGCACAGCAAGGTGCTGATACTGGGATCATTCCCGTCGGTGAAGTCGAGGGAGCAGAACTTTTTCTACGGGCACCCGCAGAACCGCTTCTGGAAGGTGCTGGCTGCTGTGTTCGATGAGCCGGTTCCGGTGACGATCGAAGAAAAGAAAGAGCTGATCATTAGCCATCACCTCGCGCTCTGGGACTCGATCGCAAGCTGCGAGATCACAGGCTCTTCCGATGCCAGCATCAGGAACGCAAAAGCAAATGACATAGGGATGATACTCAGCAGCTGCAGCATAGAGCAGATATACTGCAATGGCCGCAAATCGCATGAGCTGTTCAGAAAGTATATTGAGCCGGCAGTACACCGGGAAGCAGTCTGCCTTCCGTCAACAAGTCCTGCGAATGCGCAGTGGTCGCTGGACAGACTCACGGAAGCATGGTCCGTTATACGAAAGTCAGCGGAGTAATCAGCATCATCCCGATGCCCGGTGACAGCCCGGTCATTTCACGGTTTTCTTAAGGTAATCTATCACGAAGCGGGTCAGTGGCCCCGCTTCTTTTAGTGAGCGGATGCCGATCCCGAGCATCCTGTAGGCTTCCGGAGAGAGCATCCGGCTGTCATAACTGCCCGGCGTTTTGTTGTGCGGCGGGATCGCGGATGGGTAAGCCGGGTAAACAGAAGAGTTACCGCATCTGCGGATGACAGTTTGACTTTGGGAATGGAAAGTACTACAATGCGAGTTGGTTAGATTGAACTAACTCAGTCAGATCTACAGAGGTCCGCTGAGATAATGCATAGAAAAACTATCAACGATGGAGAATCAAAATGAAGATCATTAAATTCAAGGATGTAACAAGAACATATGTGACAGGCGATCATGTTCAGAACGCGCTGTCTGATGTAAATCTGGAGATCGACGAGGGCAAATTCGTCGTCATCCTCGGTCCGTCGGGGGCAGGCAAGAGTACCTTTCTGAATCTGCTCGGCGGGCTCGACAACCCTACGAGCGGGCAGATAGTCGTAGACGACACTGACATATCCACACTCACGAGCGACGGACTTGCGGATTACAGGGCCGCGAAGGTCGGCTTCGTCTTTCAGGCCTACAATCTTATCCCGACGCTTACAGTGCTCGAGAACATATCTCTCGTCGATGAGATAGCGCCCGATCACATGAGCTCCGAAGAGCTCCTCAAAGAGGTGGGGCTGGAAGACCACGCCAATCAGTTCCCGCATGAGCTGTCGGGAGGCGAGCAGCAGAGAGTATCGATCTGCAGGGCACTTGCAAAGAATCCGCGCATACTGCTCTGCGATGAGCCTACGGGGGCCCTCGATTCCGAGACAGGCGTGGTGGTGCTCAAGCTGCTCCTAAGGATGGCCAGGGACTATGGCAAAACGATAATAATAGTTACGCACAACCAGAACATAGCGAAAATGGCCGATGTGGTGATCCACATCAGGAGCGGAAAGGTCACCTCTGTCGATGAGCAGCCGCACCCACTGTCCGTAGAGGAGGTGGAATGGTGATGCTGAGACGTAAATTCTTCAGAACAGCCGGGGTCTACAGGATACAGTTCATTTCGATGATCCTCCTGATAGCGCTTGGCATCTGCGTCTTCGTAGGCTTCAACGCCGAGTGGGTCACCATCGCGAAAGACACTGACGCGTTCTTTGAGGACTGCGGCTTCGCGGACTACAGGGTGATAGACGAAGACGGCATATCGGCCGCGGATGTCGATAAGATCCGCGACATAGAAGGCGTCACCGGTGTCAGCAGATTCCTTTCGGTAAACGCTGACGTTAAGGGCACAGGCGATCAGCTCGCGCTGACAGTGACAGAGAGCGAGCATACATCAGGCTTCGTACTGATGGACGGCGCGGAGTATGACAGATGGGACCCCGAGGGCTTCTGGCTGATGGACAAATATGCCGAGCAGAACGGCGTAAAGATAGGAGATAAGCTTACAGTCACATTCGAGGACATGGAGTTTACGGGAACGGTAAAGGGACTGATCGAATCGGCGGAATACCTCATCTGTGTCCGCGACGAGTCCCAGCTGATGCCTGACTTCGATACATACGGATATGTGTTTGCCTCGCCTGCGATGCTGAGAAAGGTGATCGAAGAGCAGATAAGGGAAGAGGAGCCTGACATCGACGACGATGTGATGAGCATAGCCGTCAAGGAGGTGTGCGACGAGACATTCGCACAGGTGAACATCAACTCGTCCATGGATAAGCAGGAGCTGCAGGAGGCCGTGGACAAGGCCCTCGGGCGCACGCTGATGGTGCTGTCCAAGGATGAGAACGTGTCATACGCCGAGTCAAGAGGCGAGATGAACGAGGGCAAAACGATGGGCTCCGTGCTGCCGGTGCTCTTCCTCGCGATAGCGATCCTCACCATGATAACCACCATGAACAGGATCACGATCAGCGAGAAGACGCAGATAGGCACACTCAAAGCGCTCGGCTTCAGAAACAGGCGGATAATACGCCATTACACGGCATACGCAGTCTTCATATCGCTGGTCGGCTCATTTATCGGAATGATAGCCGGCTATGTGCTCTGCAAGCAGGTGATGTCGCAGGACGGATTTATGGGTACGTATTTCGTGATGCCTGACTGGACCATCCATGTCCCGCTGTGGATATGGGCGATAGTCGCGCTCATAATCGCGCTTACGGTGCTGGTCGGTTACATCTCGGTGAGGGATCTCCTCAGCGGAACGGCTGCGGAGACGCTGCGCCCGTACACGCCAAGGCATATCCGCCGCGTGCTGCTCGAGAAGACTGCTGTATGGAATAAGCTGAAGTTCGGCACAAAGTGGAATCTGAGAGATGTTTTCAGACATAAATCCCGCAGCGCCATGTCGTTTATCGGCACCTTCGGCTGCATGCTGATGCTGGTAGCGTCGTTCGGCATGAACCAGACTATGGATGAGTTCCTCGACACATTCTTCAACGGATCGGCAGTGTATTCGTCGAAGGTCTTCATTTCCGCAGACGCAGAGAACGAAGACGCGCTGAAGATAGCGGATGATCTTGACGGTGACTACAGCGCTTCAGTCAGCTCCAAGGTAGGCGACAAGGCGATATCCGTGGATGTCTACAACATCACGCACGGCACTTATCAGTTCATAGACGAAAACTCAGAAATAACAGCGCTGCCTGAGGACGGCGCCTTCATATGCAAGAGGCTGGCGAAGGAATTCCATGCTAGCCCGGGAGACACGGTGACGATAGAGCCGTACGGCACGGACGAAAGCTATGATGTGCATATAAGCGGCATCAACAGCTCCCTGACAGAGAGCCTGTCGATGACCGAGGAGTACGCGGAGTCCATAGGGCTGACCGGCAGCGACGCGTATAAGATAAACAGCGTATATACAATGACCGGCAAGGATGAGATAGCCACCGGCAGCAATATCACCAGCATACAGAGCAAACAGGACATCATGGACTCGTTCGACGCGTTCATGGAGATATTCTACTTCTTCATAATCGTTCTCGTAGCCGCTTCGGTGCTGCTCTGCCTCATAGTGCTCTACAACCTCGGCGTGATGAGCTACATGGAGCGCTACCGCGAAATGGCTACGCTCAAAGTGCTGGGATTCAGGAACAAGGCGATAGGCCGCCTGCTCATCTCACAGAATCTGTGGATCTCTGCAGCAGGGACGCTGCTGGGCATACCTGCAGGAGTATGGGCGCTCAGAGTGCTGATGGATATGCTGGCGGGCGAATATGAAATGGAGGCCGCGATCGGCCCTGCAAGCCTGCTGCCGGCCGCCGCTCTGAACCTGGTAGTGGCCGTTATCGTAGGCCTGATGATAGCGCGCAAAAACCGGAGCATCAACATGGTAGAAGCCCTCAAGGGCACAGAATAAGAGGAGGCAGGAGAAAGCTTGTCTCCACCTGAAAATGACAGAGGGCGGTTCACAGAACCGTCCTCTTCTATTTGAAAAAAGACTGTCCGGCAAAAAATCAGTCTTCTGTGCGGGCGAAATATTCGAGTATCCTGTCGTGGATCATGTTGACTCCGATCTCCTTGGCTTCGCTGAGATCTTTGTGCTTCACCATATATGTGATGCGCTCAGGCGGCTTCCTCTGGTCGGCTATCTCGTGGATGGTGACATTCTGCTTCTGCGCAAGGTATCTGGCTACCGAGACCGGCGCGATCGCCCACTTGCCCGGCTCCTCAAGGAAGAAGGAGAGCAGCTGAAAAATATCCACCTCAATGGCGTTCCGCTTACCCTTGTTTATAACCTGATCGTGCCATATCTGATAATTGCTTTCCCAGTAAAAGGAGACCTCATTTTTCGGGTCGAGCTCGGCCAGGTGTATGCTGTCATTTTGGATGGCGTTCTCTGCTTCCTGCACCAGCACCATGCGCTCCTTAAGCACCGGCTCCACGATTATGTTCTTGAAATGGAGCAGGTGGAACACGAATCCTATGTCAATGGCATGCTGTTCCAGGAGGTCGTATATGTTATATGAATAATGGGTCGACAATTTGAGCCTGAGGTTCAGCTCGGGTTCATTCATGATCTGCCTGTAAAAAGGGAGCATGACAGTGCTGTTAAGGGTGTTGGGACATCCTATCCTCAGATATACTTCATCCTCCTGATTCCGCAGAGTCGTGGTTTCTGATATGAGGGCAAGCCATCTTTCTGCGATCGAAACGAATTCCTCACCCTTTTGCGTAAGTTCTATCCTGCGCTGACCCTTGCCGCGCATAAGAAGCTGTATCCCGAGCTCTTCCTCGAGATCTTTCAGCCTATGGCTTACGGTCGGCTGGGACACATAAAGAATGTCCGCGGCCTTGGTAAGGCTGCCGGTTTTGTTGAGGGTCAGAAAGGTCTCAATATCTATCTGTTTCATACACTTTGTCTCCGTGCCGCAAGGGGCTTTTATACGTATTTGTCCCGCTAAAATTGTACCACAGATAAATATGCAATTTTCTTATAAATTAAAGAAATATCATTCATTTTACTTATTATTGCCCGTGTGATATCTATACATTAAGAAATACAGATACCAGAGAGAGTAGAAGGAGTGTATCGAATATGTTTGATGTAATTAAGCATTACGACAAGGTGCCGGCTGAATTGGTAGCAAAGTTTGCAGAGTTTGAGGAAAGCGCTTCCATTCACGAGAGCATGGGCAGAAAAAACGCTTTCGGCGGCAAGGTCCATCCGGTATGGCCGGGATCAAGGATCTGCGGAGTAGCTTTCACAGCTGAAGCCCGCCCGGGAGACAACGTGATCCTCCACAAGGCGATCTCAATGCTTAAGCCGGGAGATGTGCTCATGGTCTCTTACCAGGGAGATACAAGGACCGGCGGAATGTGGGGCGGAATGATGAGCGCCTCGGCCAAGATGCAGGGCTGCGCTGGCCTTATAACAGACGGCTCCGTGAGAGACACCATGCTGATGAAGGAACTCGACTTTCCGGTCTTCTCATCGGGAATAAACGTAGTCGGTACTACAAAGGCCTTCCCGGGAACCATCAATCACCCGATAGTGATGTGCGGAGTTACGATCCATCCGGGAGATCTGGTATTCGCAGATAATGACGACGTCGTAGTAGTACCGAAGGAGATAGCTCAGGAAGTCTACGACAAGACGCTGGCAAGAGAGGAGAAGGAAGCCAAACTCCTGCAGCGCATCCTTAACGGCGAGGGAACGACATACGATCTTAGCGGATTCAACAAGATCGTTGAAACGCTGGAGCTGACTGAAGAACCTGACTGATAAGTAAGGAGCAGACACATGGAAGATATCAGAATACTCATTTCGGGAGACAAGGCGGTTTCCGTACAGATGGGATCTGAGATAAGCCTGGAGGTAAACCACAGAGTGCTGATGCTTCAGGCGGAGCTCGAGAAGAACCCTATAGAAGGCGTCACCGAGATGCTTCCGACATATGCCAGCCTGATGGTTCATTACAGACCTGAAGTAATACGGTTCAGGGAGCTGTCAGAAGAAATAATGAAAAGAACTCAGACGATGAAGGAGATCTCCGGGAGCAAAAAGCGGATAGTGGAAGTCCCTATCTGCTACGGCGGGGAATTCGGACCCGATCTCGAGTACTGTGCCGAGCTTGAGCACACCACACCGGAGGAGATCATACGTAAGCACTCGCAGCATGACTATTACGTATACATGCTGGGATTTGCGCCGGGCCACCCGTACGCGGCGAGGTTCGAGGAGCCGTTCAGCTTCAAGCGCAGGGAGACCGCAAGGGTGATGATACCTGCAAGGTCGGTCGTTGTGCAGCAGAACCTCTCAGACCTTATACCGTTCGATCAGCCATGCGGCTGGAACATCATCGGGCAGACACCTTGTGAGATCTGTGATTACTCCCGCAAGGATCCGTTCCTGGTGCACGCGGGCGAGTGGACAAGATACATCCCGGTAACGCCTGAGGAGTTCTGCAAGATCCGCAAACAGGTGGAAGCCGGCAAGTGGAAGCCAAGGATCATAGAGTAAAGGAGGATGCGATGGGAATACAGGTTATTGACCCGGGGATCTTTACGACGGTACAGGACGGCGGGCGTACTGGCTATCAGCAATACGGAGTGACTCCTTCAGGCCCTATGGATGAAAGAGCATTTGCTCAGGCGAATCTGCTGACAGGCAACCCTGCAGGCACCGAAGAACTCGAGATGACCTTTCAGGGTGGAAGATACTGCTTCGACACAGACGCAGTGATCGCGATCACCGGAGCAGACATGAAGCCTCAGCTGAACGGAGAGCCGATACCGATGTATCAGGCGGTAAGCGTAGAGGCGGGCAGTGAGCTGGTGCTGGGATTCGCCGCAAACGGATGCCGCGCGTATCTGTCAGTCGCCGGAGGAATGGACATACCGCTGGTGATGGAATCCAGATCCACACTGACAGGCAAGCATCTGGGCGGGATCGACGGAAGAAAGCTCGAGAAGGGCGACAGGATAGAATTCACCGCAACTGTATCGGAGGTGGCGAACCAGGAATCAAGGGTGCTGGCTCAGCCGGAGTACTCCGAAAAAGAGATAACACTGAGAGTAGTAGCGGGCCCTCAGGACGACGGTTTCTCAAGAGAGGAATTCAGAAAGTTCTTCTGGTATGGAGCAGTCATCACCAACGAGGCAGACCGCCAGGGAATAAGGCTTAAAAGAGAAATACCGGTAAAGCATGCCGGAGACGGCAACATCATAAGCGACGGGATCGCATTCGGATCCATACAGGTGCCGCCGAACGGGCAGCCGATAGTCATGATGGCAGACCGTCAGACGGTCGGAGGATATCCGAAGATAGGCACGGTGATAACCGTGGATCTTCCGCTTCTGGCACAGGCGAAACCGGGTACTCAGGTGAGATTTATAGAAGTCAGCATAGAACTTGCTCAGGAGCTTTACCTGAGAGAGCTCAGCTCAAGAAAAGAAATTGAATCGCAGTGGAATAAATAAGGAGGAGCACATGTATTCAGTAGATTTGAACAGTGACATCGGTGAAGGCTTCGGCTCATATACGATGGGAGATGACAACGAGATCCTGAAGTATATAACAGCTGCTCAGGTAGCATGCGGCTGGCACGCAGGCGATCCGATGATCATGGACAAAGTGGTCCGCACGGCTGCTGAACGCGGCGTCGCAGTCGGAGCACATCCGAGTTTTCCTGATCTGATGGGATTCGGTCGCAGAAGAATGAACATATCCTTCGATGAGGCCAAGAATTATGTCAAGTATCAGGTAGGAGCGCTTTCGGCATTCACAAAGACCTATGGAGTAAAGATCCATCATCTGGCTCCTCACGGCGCAATGGGCAACATGTGCCAGGATGACAGACAGCTTGCAAGAGCGATCTGTGAAGCGACCTACGATATAGATCCGGAGATCATTATTTATTACTGCGCCGGAGCGGTCCTCGGCGAAGAAGCCGAGAAGCTGGGATTAAGAACGGCATGCGAGATCTTCGCTGACAGGGCATACGAAGATGACCTGTCGCTCAGATCGAGAAAGCTGCCGGGAGCAATGATCACCGATGAAGAGGAGTCGATAAAGCGCTGCATCCGCATGGTAAAGGAAGGCAAGGTCACAGCGTATTCCGGCAAGGAGCTGGATATAAAGGGGGACACACTCTGTGTACACGGCGACGGCCCTAAAGCGATAGCATTCGTTAAGCGCATACGCGAAGAGTTCGAAAAAGAAGGTATTGAGATCTGCACCTTCCGCTAGGCAAGGCATAAATAACTTATCAATTTAAAGCAACCGGAATACAGAAAAGGAGTAAAACAATGAATCAGAAGAAAGGCGGAATGAGCATTTCCAAAAAGATGCTGATTGCCCTGGTAGGAGGTCTTGTAGTAGGTATTATCTTCATGATGATCCATCAGAGCCTTGTAAAGGCCGGCAACGAAGAAGCATGGCTCACCATCAACAAGCTGCTGTTCCAGGACATCACAGTTCCTGAAGGCGTAGGCGCCATCGGACTGTTTTACATAATCGGTCAGATCTTCATGAAAGGTCTGCAGGCTGCGGTAGTTCCGCTCGTACTCGTATCGCTGAGTCTGGCGCTCTGCAGCATCTCAAACTCAACTAAACTCGGCCGTATCGCAGGCAAGTCGCTTGCAGGATTCTTAGGATTCTATGTATGCGGCGCAGCGATCGCCTGCACGGTAGCCTACCTGATCAAGTCGCTCGGACTCTTCAACGTAGAGATCGCAGGCGACGGACTCGGAGAGGCAGCAACTATCGAAGCATTCAACCCGCTCGCGGTAATCGTAAATGCTGTTCCTAACAACATCACGGCAGCATTCAGCACAAACAACAGCATCCTCGCAGTGGTATTCACTGCTGTAGTCATCGGAATCTGCATGAACGCACTCGGCGAGAAGGCGGAGCCGCTCAAGAAGGTGTTTGAAAGCGCAAATGAGATCATCCAGATGTATCTCAACTTCCTGATCGAGAAGGTTGGCCCTATAGCGATCTTCTGCCTGGTAACACGCACATTCGCTATCTACGGAGTTGAGTACCTCGCACCTGCAGCTACATACGTAGCATCGGCAATGATCACACTGCTCATCACATGCGTAGTTCTCTATCCGCTGGGAATCATGCTTATCACAAAGCTGAATCCTGTACAGTTCATCAAGAAGATGGCCAAGGTAGGTCTGTTCGGATTCTCCGTGAATTCATCGGCAGCCACACTTCCGCTCAACACAAGAACAAACTTGCAGGAGCTCGGATGCGGCGAAGAGATCACAAGCTTCGTTCTCCCTACAGGAATGACGATCAACATGAACGGTACCACAATGATGCACATGTTCGCTGTAACATTCATCGCTACAGCGGCAGGAATCAACGTTACACCTGGAAACATGGTCGTAATGGCACTGCTCTCGATCTGCGCAGCGGCAGGTACACCGGCGATCCCTATCGCAGGAACAACAATGATCTTCACAGTTCTCTCCGGAATGGGCTGGACTACAGACGCATGCCTCCTCGGTTACGCACTCGTAGTTGCGATCAACAGGCCGGTTGAGATGGCTCTGCTCCCGCTCAACGTAATCGGCGACGCAGCAGTAAATGTCATAGTAAACGCAAGCGAAGGAGAACTTGATAAAGAAGTATACAATTCGTAAAAAACCAACATATAGACCGGGGGACTGTTCAGACGAGGCGGTCCCCCAAACCTCCTATATGTAAAGAAAGGAATCAACAATGAGTTTTGATACAGCAGCAAGGATGGAATCGCTTCCTTTCTCGGGCATCAGAGTGATGATGGAACGGGCAAACAGGATGCAGAGAGAAGGCATGGACATAATCCACATGGAGATAGGCCGCCCGGACTTTGACACACCGGAAGTGATCAAGAGAGCGGCGTATCGCAGCCTCGACAAGGGCAATGTCTTCTACACATCCAATTACGGGACACCTGAGCTGAGGGCTGCCATTGCGGAAAAGCTGGCCCGCGACAATGGCATCGAATACTCGCCATCCGAGATACTTGTCACTATCGGAGTCGGAGAAGGCACATACGCAGCGATCGCGGCATTCTGCGACGAGGGCGACGAGATACTCGTTCCGAATCCTGTATGGCTGAATTACATACACGTACCGCACTTCTTCAAGGCAGTGCCGGTGGCATATGATCTGAAGGAAGAGCTTGATTACCAGATCGATGCCGACGAGATAGAAAGCAAGATCACCGACAGGACCCGCATGATGGTAATCAACAGCCCGGGCAACCCTACGGGAGCAGTTCAGACCCGCGAGACACTTGAGAAGCTGGCAGCCATCGCCGAGAAGCACGATCTGATCGTTATCTCGGATGAGATCTACGAGAAGCTGGTATACGGCGACACAAAGCACGTAAGCTTCGCATCGCTGCCGGGAATGAAGGAGCGTACCATCACGCTCAACGGCTTCTCTAAGTGCTACTCAATGACAGGCTGGAGACTTGGATACGCTGCCGCTCCGGAGTCGATGATACAGGGAATGGTGCGCGTGCATCAGTATGTAAATACCTGCGCCTCATCATTCGTGCAGGAGGCAGGCATCACAGCCCTGCGTGAGGCAGAGCCTGATGTGCAGATAATGGTAAAAGAGTACGAAAGACGCCGCAATTACGCAGTCAGAGAGCTGAATTCCATGGATGGGATCAGCTGCAGGATGCCGGGCGGAGCGTTCTATATCTTCGTCAATATAAAGAGTCTTGGAAAGACATCCGCTGAAGTCGCGGACTACCTGCTCGATCACGCCCATATAGCTACAGTACCGGGAACAGCGTTCGGAGAAGGCGGCGAAGGATACATAAGACTGTCATACGCAACAGCCTACGATCAGATAGCAGAAGCCATGGCGCGCATGCGCAAGGCATTCGCCGAGCTGAAAGAGCAATAAAAAAGGGCACTCAGGAAGGGAGACAGAAATGAAAATTGTAGTTTTAGACGGTTATACAGAGAATCCGGGAGATCTCAGCTGGGACGCCCTGAAAGAATTCGGCGAGCTTACGGTGTATGATAGAGTCTCTTATGAAGAATCACCTGCCATCGCTGAAGCGATAGGCGACGCAGACATCGCCATAACAAACAAGACACCTATTTCAAAGGAAACGATCGACAAGTGCCCGAATCTTAAGTTCATAACAGTACTGGCGACAGGATACAATGTTGTAGACATTGCGTACGCAAAGGAGAAGGGCATCCCGGTGTCAAATGTTCCTGTATACGGAACACGCTCGGTAAGCCAGTTTGCCATCGCGCTCCTGCTCGAGGCATGCCATCACATTGGTCACCACAGTGACAGTGTTTACAGGGGCGAATGGGAAAACAACGATGACTGGTGCTATTGGGATTACCCGCTTATAGAGCTCGCAGGCATGACTTACGGACTCCTCGGCTGCGGCAATATAGGAATACATACGGCAGAGATCGCGACTGCGCTGGGAATGCACGTCATTACATATGACGGCAGACAGACAGAGGCTGCAAAGGCGCTGGGAGTAGAATATGTTGAACTTGATGAGCTGTTTGCACGCTCAGACGTTCTCGGCCTTCAGATGCCGCTATTCCCGTTCAACACGGGCATAATCAACAAAGAGAACATCGCCAAAATGAAAGACGGCGTAATCATCATCAACAACAGCCGCGGACAGATGGTAGTAGAGCAGGATCTCGCAGACGCTCTTAACAGCGGCAAGGTGGCATGTGCCGCACTCGATGTGGTATCGACAGAGCCTATACGCGGTGACAATCCTTTGCTCAAGGCAAAGAACTGCATCATCACACCGCACATTTCATGGGCATCAAAAGGAAGTCGTCAGCGCATCATGGACACAACTGTTGCAAATGTGAAAGCATTTACTGTAGGATTACCTGAGAATGTTGTCAACAAGTGATAAACAAAGCAGGATATATGGAGCAGCTTAGAAAAGATGCTGACGCAATAGTCAGCGCAGGCATAAAGGCAGTATTGCCCGATGAGGCAGTCAGCAGGGCACTTAAAGAGATGCCCGCTGCAAAGGGAAGGCTGGTACTTGTGGCCTCCGGAAAGGCCGCGTGGCAGATGGCTAAGGCGGCTCTGGCCGAGGTGAAGCCCGATGCAGGCATAGTTATAACCAAATACGATCATGTCAAAGGTGAGCTGCCGGGAGTAATGTGCTTTGAGGCAGGCCATCCGGTGCCGGATAAGAACGGCTTTGACGCCACGGCAAAAGCCATAGAGATGGTGAGCGGACTTACGGAAGACGACATGGTGCTTTTCCTTCTGTCGGGAGGCGGCAGCGCGCTGTTTGAGTCGCCGCTGATCGCAGGGGAGGAGCTTCAGGACATAACCGGTCAGCTTCTGGCCTGCGGAGCCGACATAGTTGAGATAAACACCATCCGCAAAAGGCTCAGCCGCGTAAAGGGCGGTAGGTTCGCGGAGCTGTGCTCGCCGGCAAAGGTGTTCACCATCGTTCTGAGCGACATAATCGGGGATCCACTCGACATGATAGCAAGCGGCCCGGCTTACCCGGACTCATCCACATGCGAAGACGCTCTCGGCATCGCAGACAAGTACGGGCTGAAGCTGAGCGATGAAGCCCGCAGGTATCTGCATAACGAGACGCCGAAGAGCCTGGATAATGTGACCACCATGGTGACAGGCAGCGTGCGCGAGCTTTGCAGCGCCGTAGCCGCGAAGTGCAGCGAGCTGGGATACAGGCCGGTCGTCATAACAGACTGTCTGGAATGCGAGGCCCGCGAGGCAGGCGTGATGCTTGCAGAAAAAGTAAGGGAGCATGCCGGCAAGGGGGAGAAGCTGGCGTTCATAGCGGGCGGAGAGACAGTGGTGCATCTGACAGGCAGCGGCCTGGGCGGACGCAATCAGGAGATAGCCCTTGCAGCCGCGCCGCTCATAGCCGGCCTTGACGCAGCGGTGTTCTCATTCGGAAGCGACGGCACAGACGGGCCTACAGATGCTGCGGGCGGATACACAGACGGAGACTCGCTCGCTCAGTTTGAGGCAAAGGGCATAGATGTGCAGAAGGTGCTCGCGGACAACGACGCCTACCATGCCCTCAAAGAGATAAACGGGCTGATAATCACCGGGCCTACAGGCACGAATGTAAATGACGCGGCCGCAGCACTTATTACGGGCAATTAACGAAATCGTGATTTTACAATAGGGGCGGAATAGCCCCTGTTTTGCTGTCCAATTTTCCGTACAAGTAATTCGGTAGACTATAGATGTCAGAAAACACACAAAAGGCATTACAGAAATGGAGGCAGTAATCATGGAAAAGATCTATTTCACAATCACAGGTACATGTTTCTACCACGGTAAGGATTTCTTTGAAAAAGACATGTCAGTAAAACTCGTAAAGGAACCTGACAATGCACATGACAAAGAGGCGATCAAGGTAGAGCTCGAAGGACTTGGCCTCA
>CADATR010000017.1 GCA_902790885.1 uncultured Eubacteriales bacterium | reverse complement strand
CGTCCTTTGGAGCTGAAACATAAGGGAAGTTGCTGCCGTCCTGGAATTCCTTGGCGATTACCTCCATAGCTTTGCTGTCAACAGTGGAATAGATCTGAAGCCCCTTTGTATATACGGTACGTTCGGCATCTTCGTATTCCATGCCGTACTCCTCCATAAGATCAGATATGATCGTATCGACGAGATACTCATGGAAATATGAATAGATGCTGCTGCTTGATTTCAGATTAGGCTTGATGAATTCATTGAGTGTCAGATCGTACACATCATCATACTCATCTTTAGTGATAAGCCCCTGGTTGAGCATGAGATCGAGAGCGAGCTGGCGCCTGTCTCTGGCAAGATCGTTTGTAACAACAGTATCAGGTTCTGTAGCAACAACCTCAGAGTCGACAACATCCTGTGCTTCACTCGCGAGCTTGAGCAGCGCGTAGGTATCAGGAGATTGTGGAAGGGCAGCAAGAGCAGCACATTCAACAAGGTCGAGATCGTTGACGTTTTTGGAAAAATATGTATGAGCTGCTGCGTTGACACCGTAGCAGCCGTGACCAAGGTATATCGTGTTGAGGTAGGCTTCGATGATCTCCTCTTTGCTGAGGAAATGTTCGAGCCGGCTAGCGTAATACATCTCAAGAAGCTTTCGCTTGATGCTTCGCACACTCTTGATATCGGCAAGATAAACATTACGGGCAAGCTGCTGAGTAATTGTACTTGTACCGCTTATGCGGCCGCTGCCTGTAAGGGAGGAGAGTACGGCGCCTATCATTCGGGTCCAGTTGAACCCATGGTGCTTCCAGAAGGTCTTGTCTTCAATGGCAATGAAAGAATTGATGAGATCTTCAGGCATATCTTCGTATTTGATGACCTTACGGTTTTCAGTATAGAAGATGTTGTCTATCTGATCTCCTTTATCGTTGTACACCAGCGATGCTGTATCTACCTGAGAATAGATGTCGTTGTAGTCATATTTTGGAGCAGAAATTATGATGGATCCGACAAAGATGATACCGGCGAGCATACAGACCGCAGCTAAAACAGCAAGGTCACGGATCAGCTTCAGAAGGCTGAATGTGTATTTCCTGTTGCGGACTGTTTTACCGTCTTTTACATAAGAAGGACCCTTTTCCGGATCGTAATTACTGTTTTTCTTAAAGAAAAGGGCATGGATAAGACTTTCTTTCTCTTTTTTCTTATCTGTGCTGTTGCTTTTCTTCTTCTTTTTTATTGAGTTAGTTTTTTTCTTGTTTGAGCTATTGCTTTTCTTTTTAATGTTGCTGTTGTTGCCGGCAGAGATGTTATTAGGAGCCTGATCTGTCGAAGCTTCTGCTGCAGATGGATTTTCCTCTTTCTTTAATTCCTTTTTTGCTTCTTTTGTCTTTTCTTTCTTCTTATTTTTATTATTTTTCTCTTTATCTTGTTTGTTGTTAACAACAGGAGTACTTGCTTCGTCTTTGGGAGAATTATTGTTTACAATAATTTCTTTTTTGTTATGTTCACCGGCTGTGCCGCTGCCTTCGGATGATTCTTTATTGACTGTCTGGATTATCGTACTGTCCACATTTTTCCAGGAAAAAGTCTGAGCAGGAGCCTTGGCAGCTTCATTCTGCTCATTGAGATATGAACCGATATCAGCGGACAATTCGTCAGCAGGGGGGTCGAACTTTGACAGAAAATCATCTATTTCACGTTCTGTTTCGGTTCGTTCATCTCTGTCAGATCTCATTGTTATCCTCCTAAAAAAAGCAACATTAATACTTTATTTTAGCATAAGCGGTACGCTATTTAAAGATTGACGTGTTGCCCTTGGCCTTGATGTAACATAGTATCGTGTTGGCTATATCCGAGGCAGAAGAACCTTTTGTGCGTATGTGGATAATATCAGCCTTGCTGTTTTTAGCCTGCAGATAGGAGCACGGGGTGAAGTAATTATCTGTTGTGACAGTGAGCGAGTCAGTTACCGGATCATCTGCTACTTTATCATGCGTGCTCTTGAATGTGCGGGACAGTTTGTTTTTGGTATTTGAGAAGGCTTCCGTAAGACTTGTCTGAGAATATGAACACTCATAAAGTCTGACCGCAGCCTGATTGTCGTTGAATATTCTGTCAGTGAACGAATCATTCGATCCCTGGATCAGGACAGGGATCACGATAAGCGACTCAGAGGTCTGTATGTCGAGCAGGCAGTTGTACCCGTAAAGGTCTCCGACATCCTTGCCTTCAGGAATGGAGTCGCTTGCGGCATATCTGTATGCTCCGCTCCGGACCGTATAGAGAATGCCCGTCAGCTTGTCGGTCGTTTTAGCTGTATAGACTTTTTCAGGCAGCGATTCTTCGTTTTCGATCACCTCGTATGAATAGGAGAGTTCCTCAAAATCCGAACCGTATGCCTTGTTCCATGCCTTGATACGCTTATCGATATAAGCGGTGAATGATGCAAGATTGTACGAATTCAGCGTAATCGTGGCTTCGAGCGAGACAGGATACATGTTTCCGTTGCTGCCTATCTCCAGACTGGATAGTCTGCAATCTACAGATTTGCTCTTGAGTCTTGTAAGAAGGCTGCTGAGCGCAGATATCGGATCGGGCTGCTTTGCGATTCCGGGGCCCGGGATTCCGGTCCGTATACCCGTGATGCTTATCTTAACAGCGGTATCGCAGGGATTGTCCTCCATTGCAGCCGGTATGCTGATCTCAGAAAGCCTTTGCTGGAATGAACCGGTTGAAAGATAGTTTGTCGACCCTTCATCCAGATATATGACTTTTGTCTTTGCGGTAATATACTTGCTGCTGATGCCCTGATAGCCTTTGGCAAGTGCCTGTTCATTATTGAAAAAGACTACAGTGCGCTGCCCGGACTCAACGTCTGAGGCGGCTATGGCAGCAGCAGCCGCGAGCACTCCGGCGTCATCTGCGGCGGTTTCGTAATTCATGCTGACGGCAATGAGTGTAGGGGTCACATTATTTTTCCGTTTAACGGCAGGCTTGTTGAATATGATATTGCCATATTTATCTTCTTCATATTCAAGAGAACGCTCATCAGCCCAGCTCTCAATGAACTTCACGAGCTCCTGCTGGTCAGCAAAACCGCCTGCCGCGTTTTCTGATATCTCTTTCATCGACGAATTGAAAGAGGAGTACACCTCCTTATCTACCAGCTTGGTGCTTTGCGTTTTGTAGATGGAGTATGACGCTGCAATAAGTGCTGCAATCAGCAGAAGAGCGATCCTGAATTTGTTGTTGCTTAGTAGTTTTGACATTATCTTCTCCGAATACATATAAATTCATTCAATATTATACTATTAAAAAATGATGTTTTGAAGAAGATACGGAACATAACAAAAACAACGGAAAAAGAATAAAAAAGTGCTTGCATTGAAATAATGCTTGTGTTACCATAACAAGGCTTGTGAAAGCAGAGAAACCAATGAAACTACAAGGAGGTGCGGCAAATGTCCAGAAAATGTGAAGTATGCGGCAAGGGTCAGACATCGGGAAATACTGTTTCTCACTCCAACATCCATACAAAGAGAAAGTGGAATGCTAATATCCAGACCGTAAGGATCAATGATAACGGCAGAGTAAGAAAAGCTTCCGTATGCACAAGCTGCCTCAGATCGGGCAAGGTCAACCGTGCCGTCTGATAAGAGCATATTTTAAGAGGATGGTCTTGAGTACCCGGTACTCGAGGCTTTTTTCTTTTTCTGAAAAATGTCATAATTAGAAAAACAGATACAGCTTCTGAAACGGAAAGTAAATGACATGTCAATAATAGTAAGAAACAGCTACGGAGCAATTGCGGTCAATAAGATCGTGATAGAGCGAATGATAATAGAAGACATGCTCGGCATGGACTCTTATCTGATGCTTTCTACAAAAAAAGGAAAACCGATCAAGGAGAAACCGACCCCTATAATCGATCCGGATTATTATGATGCCGTCGAAGTCTCAGAAAAGAAAGATCAGGTAAACGTAAAGATATATATAGTCGTAAAAAGCGGACAGAACATATCCGAAACGGCAGACATGATATTCGAGGCTGTTGAAAGGGATTTTGAAATGCTCAGGCTTGGCAGACCGGCCGGCATAACCGTAAAGGTAAGAGGCATCGCAGGTGAAGCTCAGGGCGCTATTTCCAGACGCAATATCGACATAGTAAGAAGCAGCAACTGAAATGGCAAGATACACACTGAGTGACGACATCTCGTCATTAAAGGGAATAGGCTCCAGAAGAAGGGAGCAGCTTGAAGCAGCAGGCATTGAAACGATTGGCGACCTGCTGTCTTATTATCCCGTTAAATATAAGGACAGGCGCCATCTTGTAAGGGCCATGAACGCCGGCACCGAGAAGGACAGTCTCACCTGCGGCAGGCTCATCAAAGTGCAGCTGAGGCCTCTTTCCGGCGGGCGCTCAATAACGGAATGCACTCTCAGGGATGACAGCTGCGTTTTTTACGCCGCATTCTTTAACATGCCTTATCTGAGAAAATCTCTTGTGACAGGCGCAGAGTATGTTCTTTTCGGGCGCATGCGCATAAGGAACGGCTCAAGAGTATGGACCAATCCTGAATTCAGCAAGGCAGGCGGGGAAAGAGACGTAAGGGGCATTTTCCCTGTCTACAGGCATTCCGCCGGACTTACTGACATAAATCTCAGAAAATGGATAAGCGAGGCTCTGGGTGAGACCGATCTGGATACGGACTGGATAGGCAGCGACATAAGCGAAAAGCGCAAGCTCTGCGGTCAGGGGTTTGCCTTCGGCAACATTCATTTCCCTGAGAGCGAAAAGCATTATAAGGCGGCAAGATACAGGCTCATATACGAGAAGCTTCTGATGTATCAGCTGGCGGTCAGGATGAATGCGGCTGGAGCAGCAGATGAAAGCGTTGATGCGTCGGTCCCTGAGCAGGATATGGGAGTTTTTTATAATGGACTTCCTTTCACTCTTACTGAAGGACAGGCTAAATGCATCGATGAGATAATGACTGACCTCGGAAGGCGCAGGCCTATGAACAGGCTCGTGCAGGGCGATGTGGGCTGCGGCAAGACAGCGGTCGCTGAGGCAGCCATTTATCGCTGTGCCATGTCGTGCATGCAGTCGGCCATGATGGCACCGACGGCCATTCTGGCTAAACAGCACTATGAAAGCATAAGCCGCGATCTTTCACCTTACGGGATAAAATGCAGCCTGCTGGTAAGCGGCATGAAGGCAGCCGAGAGGCGGAAGGTGATCGACGATACTGCATCCGGGAAGATCGACGTGCTGATAGGCACACATGCCCTTATACAGAACGATGTCTCCTTCAATGATCTGGCTCTAGTGATCACGGACGAACAGCACAGGTTCGGCGTGGCACAGCGCAAGAGCCTTGTAAAAAAGGGAAGAGGCGTAAACGTATGCGTGATAAGCGCCACACCTATCCCGCGCACACTTGCGGCCACGGTATTCGGAGATATGGACTTCAGTATAATAAGATCAATGCCGGAAGGCCGCAAAAGGATAATTACCAGGGCTCTTGATCCCAATACAAGGGAGCGCGCATATATCGAGATGAGGCGTGAGCTCGAAAAGGGAAACAGGGCATATGTCATAGCGCCAAGCATAGACAGCGAAGACGATGACATGCTGTCTGTGCAGAAACTGTTTGAAGAGATAAGAGAGAAGTTCCCGGACTATAAAGCCGCTCTTCTTCACGGCCGGCTGAGCGGCGATGAAAAAACCGCAATAATGAACTCTTTCAAGTCAGGAGACATCCGGATACTTGTGTCAACGATAGTCATTGAGGTCGGTATAGACGTTCCTGAGGCAACTGTCATGATAATAGAAAACAGTGAACGTTTCGGGCTGGCGCAGATGCATCAGCTTAGAGGCAGGGTCGGCAGAAGCAGCAGGCAGTCATACTGCTACGTTATCAACTACAGCAGATCGGAGACCGCTGTGGCAAGAGCCAAAGCTATGGCAGAGATAAGCGACGGATTCGAGATCAGTGAAGCTGACTACGAAATGAGAGGGCCGGGCGATGTAATGGGCACAATGCAGTCTGGCACTGCCGCCACGGATGTATTGATGCTTTCGAGATATACGGATATACTTGAAGCTGCGATCGAAGATGCCGACATGGTAATGAAGCAGCGTTCCGCAGGAAAGAGCCTCACGGACGCTGAGTACGCTTATGAAATGATGATGCGCGCGGGTGCGTCAGACAACTCAAACATCATATAGGAATCGTATAGGAAAATGAAAATAACATCAGGAAAATACAAATACAGAAACATAGAGGTGCCTGCAGGCATTAGGCCGACGACCGAGAAGGTAAGGGAAGCGATATTCAGCATGATAATGCAGTGGCTTCCTGACGCTGAGGTGCTGGATCTTTTCGCCGGGAGCGGTGCGATGGGCATTGAGGCGCTGTCGCGCGGGGCCGCAAGATGCACATTTGTAGAGTCAAACAGGCAAAACCAGAGAGTGCTGACTGCAAATATTGCAAACTGCGGAGCAGGCAGTGAAGCCGTGGTCATAGGCAGGGATTATGCTGCCGCGCTCGATGAGATATCCGGCAGAAGAGAAAAACCTGTATTCGACATAGTCATTCTCGATCCGCCGTATGAGAAAACCGAATATTACGTTACGGCAATAACAAGACTTCAGGAATACGGCCTTGTTGATGAGCGCAGTATAGTGGTCTGCGAGCATTTATACGATAATAAATTATCTGATACATACGGAAATCTCTCAAAATTCAAAGAAAAGAAATACGGTTCGATCGGCGTAGACCTGTTTTTGGTTGATAATCACGAATCTATTTGATAATATGATTTATTAAGTGAGGGACTTGCCGATGGAAAGAAAAGCTTTGTACGCGGGGTCGTTCGATCCGGTTACAAACGGACATCTCAATATAATAGAGAGAGCCGCAAAGATGTACGATTCACTCACTGTGGCGATCGCGATCAATCCGCACAAGACGGGCTTTTTTACTGTTGAAGAAAGGGTAGAGATCGCTAAAGAGGTCACAAAGCACATCCCGAATGTGTACGTGGACACTTTCAGCGGGCTTCTGGCAGACTATGTCAATGAGAACGGATTCATAGCATATGTCAGAGGTCTGAGAGCTACGACTGATTTTGAGAACGAGCTTCAGATGGCTCAGATGAATGCTCGTCTTTTTACGGGAGAAACCGAGACCGTCTTTCTCATGACTGATCCTATGTATTCATTCATAAGTTCAAGTCTTATAAAAGAGGTCGCTTCATTCGGAGGAAGCGTTGAAGGACTGCTCCCGGCATACGCGGAAAAAAGGATCAAAGAAAAACTCACTCAATAGACTCGGGTAAAAAGTGGAACGGCTCAGCCGGTCCTGATCGGAAAATGGAGGAATCAATATGAACGATGACAGCATCAAATTAATGTCTCTTCTTGAGGAACTTGAAGATCTTATCACTTCATCCAGCAAAATGCCTTTCTCTGAAAAAGGCATCATCGACCTTGATGTGGCAACGAAGATCCTCGAGGATATACGCGCAAACCTTCCGCGCGACATCCAGCAGGCGAGATGGCTCGATCAGGAGAGAGACCGCATCATCAGCGATGCCAAGAGAGAATACAACAGAATGATCAACGAGGCCAAGGATCAGGTCGAATACCTTGTAAACAACAACAATATTTACAAGGACGCTCAGAGAAGAGCTGACGCCATCCTCAAGGAGGCCGAGAATCACGCGAACTATATGAAGTACAGATCGTATGAGTACATCGATCAGCTTCTTTACGATATGCAGACGGATATCGCAAGCGTGAGCGGCTCGTACATTCAGCCGATGACTGAGTACTTCAATCAGATGTTCTCCAACATCAACGCCAAGGTAAACCAGAACCGTCAGGAGATGAAGACTCTGGCGGAGAGAGTGCGCCTCGGCGATCAGCCTGAGGCTGAAGCGCCTGAAAAGGCAGAGGAAGAATAAGCTCTGATTCTATTGAGATCATAACGGGGTCTGCTGTACAGGCGGACCCTTGTTTTCTGAAAGGACGAAAATGCTGAAGGCGGCAGGTATAACAGCAGAATACAATCCTCTTCATAACGGCCACGTTTATCACATTGAAGAGACAAGGCGCATCACGGGCTGCGATGCTGTGATCGCTGCCATGAGCGGCGACTATATGCAGCGCGGTGAGCCCGCTTTCATGGATAAGTGGACGAGGACCGAACATGCGCTTAAGAACGGAGTGGATCTTGTGATCGAAATACCGGTACTCTTTTGTCTCAGCGACGCCGGTCAATACGCTGGAGCTGCCGTAAAGCTGCTTGAGGCTACCGGTAAGGTGTCGCATATCTCGTTCGGAAGCGAATCAGGAGATATCGGAACTCTTACCAGAATAGCGGACATGTTCAGAAATAACACGCATGAGATAGAAGAAGCTGTAAAGGAGATAAGGGGGATGGGCTTTTCATTCCCGGCAGCCAGAAATCGGGCCTATATGCGCATAATGACCGCGCTGAACGGGTCAGATCCCGACTCCGGGAGGAAGATAGAGAATGATCTGCGCGTACTGAAGAAGGCAAACGACATACTCGGGTTCGAATATATAAGGGCGATGCGCACAGCCGAGCCTGTGGCTGTACACCGTGAAGGGGCGGGATACGGAGACCCCTATGACGAGCGCATCGTTTATCAGAGCGCTTCGGCCATAAGGGCACAGACTTTCAGCGGTGGTGATCTGTCGAGGTATGTGCCGGAGTGCACGGCGGAATCGATGAGGGAATGTCATCTGAGCGGACCTGATAAGGACATCTGGCCTGAATTACTCAGATACGCTGTGCTTTCGACGGATGAGGAGACTATTGAGGACTGTCCGTCCGGAGGAGAAGGGCTGGCGTCGCTCATGAAAGCATGCGCCGGCACCGCGGAGTCCTGGTCGGCCTTTGTCAGAAGGCTGAAATCAAAAAGATATACATATACCAGGCTGTCAAGGCTCTGCATGCAGCTTGTGCTGGGAATAACCAGAAGCAGGTATGACATGGACGGTCCTGAATATATCAGGGTGCTGGGCTTCAGCGAAACCGGAAGGAAACTTCTCGCTGAGATGAGAGATGAGGGCACGGCTTCTTTGCCGGTGATCATCAATGTCAATAAGAATACCGAGGGGCTCAGCCGGCAGGCAGAAAAGCTGCTTCAGCTCGACATGCATGCGGCTGATATCTATAACCTTGTGACAAAAGGGGAGACGGACTCCTGCAGCGACCGCAGACACCAGCCTGTAATGACAGGTAAATGAAAAGACCGCCGATATTTCTATCAGCGGTCTGATGGTCGGGGTGACGAGATTTGAACACGCGACCTCTTCGTCCCGAACGAAGCGCTCTACCAAGCTGAGCCACACCCCGTTAATCACAAGAGATAAGATAGCACAAAAGAAAAAGGAATTCCACCCCTTTTTTAAAAAAGTTTTTTCAAGGCCGTCAAAATATAATCATAAAACCGTTGACAAGCCCGAAATCGATGAATATAATGTATCGGTGCGACAAGATAAGTACAGATATTGAAAGAATTTGAACATATAAGGAGGTGTCGACAGTGGCAGTACCTAAGAGGAAAACATCACAGGCTAAGACCAGCGGCAGAAAGGCTGCTAACATGAAGAAGAGCATGACCGGACTTTCGATCTGTCCTCAGTGCCATGAGCCAAAACTTCCACACAGAGTATGTCCTACATGCGGTTATTATGACGGCAAGGACGTCGTGAACGCAGAGTAGTGGAAAGAATCATCAACAGATCAGACAAAGCCCCTTATGGGGCTTTTGTTTTGTTAAGAAAACCGTTACAAAATCAACATCTTGTAGTATAATAAATCGGCTATCTACATTATATATGCAAGAGGGTATAAATGGCACAGCAGACAAACAGCAACAGTACAAAAAGAGGACCCGGAAGACCTCCGGGGAGCAAAAATAAACCTAAAAACACGACGTCAAAGCCGGGCGGATCTTCATCCGCAAAAACTTCCTATTCCGGTAATCCTACCAGACAGGAAGTGCTCGATGAGATAAAGCGCAGAAGTGACCGGGAGAAGAGAAACAATGATGTTATCTGGAGCATAACTCTTATCGCGATCTCGATCTTCCTGTTCTTCACGGTGGTATTGGATACCACCGGAAGCTTCGGCATGACGATCCATGACATATGCAACGGCCTTTTCGGAAAGATGGCCTTCGTGCTGCCTTTCCTTGTTCTGATATTCGCGCTGCTTCTTCTCGGCGGCAAGCTCACTCACATAAATACGCGCACGGCAGTCTTCAGTCTGCTGATCTTCGTCAACATGTGCGTGCTGAATTCATACAGATTCATTGATCCCAAGGATATTAGGTTCGGTTTCAAGGACATAGTCGACTTCTACATTTACGGTGTCAACGGTGAGAAGGGAGGAGCGCTTGGCATGGAGATAGGCTCTATTCTGGCCAAGCTTTTCGGCATGCCGGGCCTTCTCATTATTTCCGTTACCGTACTTCTTATATCGGTATTCATGGTCGCCAATTCGCCTATATCGAGAATGGCGGGCAAGATAGGCATCAAGAGAGAGCAGAACCGCATACTGAGAGAACTCGAAAATGATGAGAAGCGCAGGCTTTCAGATGAACAGATAAAGGCGGCTGTGGCGTCAGATCCTTCGATCTCGGCTATGCCTGCAGAGAAAAAACCGTTCTGGAAGTCCATCATCAGCGGGATCATGCGCGATGAGGAGCCTTATGAAGAACAGACAGCGCCTGCAGCAGCACCTGCACCTGCTCCGACTCCATCCGTGGAAGATATACCTAAGCCGTTCAGCAACAGTGCAGCTGCCCGCGCCAAAGAAGCTTCCTATACGCAGATCATCAGCGCTCCTGCTGAAGAAAAGAAGCTGAGCAGGGGAACTCTCTTTGACAAGATGAAGAGCATCTTTGCCGGCATAGACAGCGAGACGGGCGAGAAGATAACTTCCGACAGTCTCAGAAAGGAGCCGTCCGGAAAACTGGGACTTGACGGTGAAAAGCCGGCGCAAAGAAGTATTTATTCCGGTGATCGCGATTTCGACTCCGAAGAGGACTACGGATACAAGGCCGCCAGACGCGCACCTAAAACAGAAACAATTAGAAACGGCAGGGGACTCGGTGACCCTGACGAGATAATACACTCGGGCTCCTACGGACTCGACGGACATCAGAAGTCTGGCTCAGCTGCTGCAAGAAGTACAGGGCTCGAAGCGGAAGAGGCTCCGAAGCCTGCCGCTGCGGCAGTAAGCAAGACTCCGGCCAGACCGAAGCCTGCAGCTCCGAAGCCTGCGGCACCAAAGACTGAAGCTGCCGAAGCGCCGGCTGTTACTGATGTGCCGGAAGCATCAGAGCACGACGATGCAGCCATCTCCGCGGGATTCAGCGCTGTCACTGATGACGCAGCATATGAGCTGCCTCCTGTGAGCCTTCTTAAAAAGGATTCGGGATCCAAGCAGCTGATGAACGACGCTCAGCTTCAGGCACGCGCCGAGCTTCTTGAGCAGACCCTGAACGATTTCGGAGTGGATGCGAGAGTGCTCAAGGTTACACAGGGCGCTTCCGTAACAAGATACGAAGTGCAGCCTGCGACAGGAGTCAAGGTGGCAAGCATAACGAGGCTTTCCGATGATATCGCTCTTAACCTCAGGGCAAAGAGCATACGTATCGAAGCGCCTATCCCGGGCAAGGCTGCTGTCGGCATCGAAGTCGAAAATGACAAGCCGGCACCTGTCTTCATTCGTGAGCTCATCGAGTCGGAAGAGTTCATGGAGGCTCCGTCAAAGATCGAATTCGTTGTCGGCAAGGACATCTCCGGAAACAACATAGTTGCTGACCTCCGCGACATGCCGCACCTGCTTATCGCCGGCGCGACAGGTTCGGGAAAGTCCGTGTGCATCAACTCCATAGTAACGAGCTTCCTGTACAAGGCAAGGCCTTCAGAGCTCAAGCTCATCATGATAGACCCTAAGGTGGTCGAGCTCGGCAATTACAACGGCATACCGCACATGCTCACGCCTGTTGTAACCGACCCGAGAAAGGCTGCAAGGGCTCTTGCCATCGCTGTAGAAGAGATGGACAAGAGATATGAGGCCTTTGCTGAGCACAATGTAAAGGATCTGAGTTCATATAATGAGCTCATGCGCGCTGATCACAGATACGCGGACTGCAAGCCTCAGATCGTGATCATAATCGATGAGCTGGCTGACCTCATGATGGCATCACCTTCAGAAGTGGAGAATTCCATCTGCCGTCTGGCTCAGAAGGCCAGAGCAGCAGGCATGCACCTGATAGTCGCGACGCAGAGGCCGTCGGTAGATGTAGTTACCGGTCTTATCAAGGCAAACATCCCTTCAAGGATAGCGTTCAGCGTGGCTTCGCAGTTCGACTCCCGCACCATACTCGACATGGCCGGAGCCGAGAAACTGCTCGGCAAGGGCGACATGCTCTTCTCGCCTGTAGGCTCCACAAAGCCGTACAGGGTGCAGGGACCGTATATCTCTGAGAAGGAGATAGATAAGGTAATAAAGTTTGTAAAGAAAGAGGGCGGAAACCCTGATTACGATGAAGAACTTCAAAATGCGATCGAAAATGCCGACAAAAGAACGAGCAAGGAGCCTCAGGACGAACTGACCGAGGATGCCATCGCGTTCATCTTCAAGTCGAAACAGGCTTCCGTATCGATGCTGCAGAGAAGATTCCGCATAGGCTATAACAGGGCTGCGAGGATCATTGACGAGATCGAAGAGAAGGGGATCATTGGTCCGTCGGACGGTTCCAGACCGCGGCAGCTTCTCATAACGGAAGACGAATATTACGGAGGCGGCGAGGCGGAAGCGGAGCCTGAGCCTGCGCCGGAACCGGTACAGGTGCGCAGGCAGGAGCCTGTACACGAACCTGAGCCTGTATATGTGCCTGAGTCTGTCAGCGAACCTGAGTACGAGATGGCACCTGAGGATGACGGGATACGCGCCGGCAGCAGCTTCGGACACACTCAGGCGATGGATTCATTCAACTCCCTGCCTGAATCGGTCCGCCGCATGGTAATGGACGCAGACAGTGAAAGCGATTATTAAAAATGAAAGTATTTATAGACACATACGGATGTGCGAAAAATGAATATGACTCCTCTGTGCTTGCTGCGGCTCTTGTCGATAAGGGCTGCAGCATAGTATATGATACGCGCGAGGCAGATGTTGTGATACTCAACACCTGCGGCTTTATTGAGGACGCGAAGAAAGAGTCGATCGAGAGGATCTTCGACCTTACAGAGTACCGCCAGAACAACCAGAAGATCATAGTCACAGGCTGCCTTTCTGAGCGCTACCATGAGGAGCTCTCAAAGGAGATACCGGAGGTAGACATGTTCTTCGGCGTCAACGACTACGACAGGATACCTGATATCATCCTTTCCGGCGATGAAAAAGACAAAGAAAATGAGTCGTCGGACATGGTGGGCTGCGCGCTCGACATGCTCCCATACCGCAGGCGCAGGTTCGAGGTGTATGACCATGTCTTTGACGAGGAGGACATAGAGCATTACGGATATCTGAAGATCGCCGAAGGCTGCTACAATGCCTGCAGCTTCTGTGCCATCCCTATGATAAGGGGAAAATACAGGTCCAAAAGCATCGGGGACTGCGTCAGAGAGGCGCAGGATATGGCCGCAGCAGGGATAAAGGAGCTTGTTCTCATTGCCCAGGATACATCACAGTACGGCCGCGATCTTTACGGAGAACCGCGTCTTTCCGAGCTTCTGCACAGACTTTGCAAAGTCGAGGGCATAGAATGGATCAGGCTGATGTATGTTTACGATAATGGTATTACCGACGAACTGATCGAGACCATCGCAAACGAGCCGAAGATCTGCAATTACATCGACATGCCTATTCAGCATGTCTCCGACAGGGTCCTCAAGATGATGAGAAGGCGCTCGAGCGGCGATTCCATAAAGGAAGTCATCGGAAAACTCAGAGACAGGATACCTGATGTCCATATAAGAACAACGCTTCTTGTCGGTTTCCCGGGCGAAACTCAGGAAGATATCGATGAGCTGATCGATTTTATCGATACCTATGATATCGACAGACTCGGAGCATTCGCTTTCTCGGATGAGGAGGGGACTCCGTCGTTCGACATGCCTGACAAGGTGCCTGAAGAAGAACGAAGGGCCAGACGCGATCTTGTGATGCAGCACCAGCAGGCGGTCAGCGAAAAGCTGAACGAGCGCAAGATCGGCAAGACCGTTGAAGTCATGATAGACAGATGCGTCGAGGTTGACTGTGAGGATATCGTAAAAGACTGGAACACAGCTGATGAAGAAACACTCAGCAGGGTGCTCACTCTCTACGAAGGCCGCACAAGGTATGACGCGCCTGAAATAGACTGCAGCGTATACTTTACATCAAAGAACTGGGAGTATGCGCCGGGCGAAGTCGTAAAAGTGCTTATAACCGATACTTATGAATATGATCTGGAAGGAGTAGAAGCAGAAAAATGAATCTTCCCAACAAACTGACGATCGCCAGAATGATAGCTGTACCTTTTTTCATAGCCGCTTACCTGCTGGGGTACTTCCCGGCAGCTCTTGTGATCTTTATCGGGGCGTCCATAACCGACTATTTTGACGGCAAGATAGCGCGCTCGCAGAATCTGGTCACGAATTTCGGCAAAATAATGGACCCGCTGGCAGACAAGATACTGGTATACTCAGCGCTCTGCCTCTTCATCGAGTCGGATATTATCAGGGCCTGGATGCTCATACTTATACTTGCCCGTGAATTCATAGTCGCCGGCATGCGTACTGTAGCGGCATCGGAAGGAACAGTACTGGCTGCAGGAATGTCAGGAAAGATAAAGACTGTCCTTCAGATGGTAGCTGTCATCATTTTCCTTTTCTCCCTCTGCCTTACCGACGGCAGGGATACGGTCATGATGGCCGGCAATGTGATCTTCTGGGCTTCACTGGTAATGACTGTGTATTCAGGATGTGAATACGTTCTGAAGAACCGCAGCGTTTTCAGCATGTAGAAGGGAGGCCGGCTTGAAAACTTCCATACTTGCTGTAGGTACCGAACTTCTTTTCGGGCAGACAGTAAATACAAACGCGACTTTTCTGTCAGATAAGCTCAATCACATGGGCTTTGACGTCATGTATCATTTTGTGGTAGGCGATAATCCGGAAAGACTCAAGGAGAAACTGTCAGAGGCCTTTATCGACACAGATCTCGTAATACTTACCGGCGGACTCGGACCTACACAGGATGACCTCACAAAGGAAATGGTCGCCGAACTCATGGGCAGAGAGCTCTTCCTTGATGAGAACGTCATGGAACAGCTCGCCGGGTTTTTTGAGAAGCGCGGGAGAAAGATGACTGAAAATAACGTAAAACAGGCTTATCTCCCTGAAGGCTGCACGCCGTTCTACAACGCGTCCGGCACCGCGCCTGGATTTGCTCTGAGTGTAGACGGAAAGACAGCCATATGCCTTCCGGGGCCTCCGCGCGAGATGAAGTGGCTCTGGGACAACGGAGTCAGAGATTATCTCGGGCAGTTTATGGACAAGAAGATGTTCTACCGCGTCATACGCACCATAGGCATCGGAGAATCTGATCTTGAAACACTTCTCATGCCTGTCATAGACGGGCAGACGGATCCTACTGTCGCTACCTACGCGAAGGAGGGGGAGTGCACCCTGAGGGTAGCCTCGCAGCGCGATACAACAGAAGAAGCCGAGGCAGCTGTCAATGAGATGATAAGCCGCATCGATGAGCTTGCCGGAGAATATATATACAGCTATGACGACGAAGAGCTTAAAGAAGTAGTCGTGCGCATCCTGAAGGAAAAGGGCCTGAGGATCACTTCAGCGGAATCCTGTACCGGAGGACTTTTCGCCTCAGCGATAACTGATGTTGCAGGAGCTTCTGAGGTGCTGTCTTCCGCTTATATAACATATTCTGCGGAAAGCAAGATAAAAGAGCTCGGAGTGCCGGCTGAGACGATAGAAGCATTCGGCGTGGTGAGCCCGCAGACGGCTGAAGCCATGGCCAGAGGCGCTCTGGAACGCGCGGAAGCGGACGTAGCCGTCTCAGTGACGGGCTATGCCGGCCCCGAAGCCGATCCGGGTCACGAAGCCGGAGAAGCGTATATCGGATATGCCATGGGAGAATACTCGGGTTACTATCCGGTCAGGACATCAAGGAATGAGCGCAAGTGGAACCGGAACTACATCCTCCTGAGGATGCTGAGGACAGCATACATGCTCATCAGATAGGCAGGGTCCGGTACGGCAAAAAAGTGCCGGGGACCGAAAAAAGGTCTTTAAATGTCGGGTTTCGGGCTTTATCCGTTCGACAAAACGAAGATGCCCGAAATATAATATTGACATCAGAATGTTATAGCGGTATTATCTACACGAACAAGTGTTCTACTATTTAAACGGAGGCAATATGGCAGTACAGAATGCAGGCGGCGCAGACAGCGCAGCAAAGGAAAAAGCCTTACAGCAGGCGCTCGATCAGATACAGAAACAATACGGCAAGGGCGCGATAATGAGACTCGGCGAGTCCGGCCCTGTAAGCAATATAGATGTAATTTCAACCGGTTCGGTAAGCCTCGACTTCGCTACCGGAGTCGGAGGATATCCGAGAGGAAGGATCATCGAGATATACGGACCTGAATCATCAGGTAAAACTACTCTGACACTCCACGCCATAGCCGAAGCACAGCGCAACGGCGGGCAGGCGGCATTCATCGATGCGGAGCACGCTCTCGATCCTGTATACGCAAGAAACCTCGGCGTAAATGTTGATGAGCTTCTGGTATCACAGCCTGATACCGGAGAGCAGGCTCTCGAGATATGCGAGATGCTCACAAGGAGCGGCGCTGTTGATATCATCGTTATCGACTCCGTTGCGGCTCTTGTTCCTAAGGCAGAGATACAGGGCGAGATGGGAGATTCCCATGTAGGCCTTCAGGCCAGGCTCATGTCGCAGGCTCTCCGCAAGATCGCAGGCGCCATCAACAGAACCAGCACCTGCGTCATCTTCATCAACCAGCTGAGAGAGAAGATCGGCGTCATGTTCGGAAACCCTGAGACGACAACGGGCGGTCGCGCGCTCAAGTTCTACGCGTCGATGAGACTCGATGTAAGAAAGATCGACACCATAAAGAAGGGTGAAGACGTTCTCGGAAACCGCACAAGAGTCAAGATAGTAAAGAACAAGGTGGCGCCTCCGTTCAGAAAAGCCGAATTCGACATCATGTACGGCACGGGCATCTCCCTGTCAGGTGATATACTCGATCTCGCATCGGATGTCGGCATAATAGATAAATCCGGATCCTGGTACAGTTATAATAATGAAAGGATCGGACAGGGCAGAGAAAACGTTAAGGCGTATCTTGAAGCCAATCCGGACGTCCTTGAAGAGATACGCGGCAAACTCATGCAGCATCTCATGGGCAAGGATGATGACGGACTTAAAGTGGATGAAGACGGAGTGGTGATCGAATAAATGGAACTCTTTAACGGAAGGCCTGCTGATACTTCCGGCAGACTTGAAAAGGAGGTCAGGGTATATGATCTCCTGGATGAGCTTGGCATCAGCTACAGCAGACTCGATCATGCGCCGGCTTTCGGATCCGAAGCTGAACTCTGCCGCGAGATAGAGGATTCCCTCGGGGCAAAGATATGCAAGAATCTGTTTCTCGCAAACCGTCAGCGCACTAAGTTTTATCTGCTCATGATACCTGAGCATAAGGTTTTCCGCAGCAGCGATATCTCAAAGCAGGCCGGGAGCTCAAGGCTCCATTTTGCCGAATCCGAGTATATGGAAGATATGATAGGCTGCGAGCCGGGATCAGCCAGCGTAATGGGCCTTATGAACGATGCGGAGCGCAGAGTACAGCTTCTTGTCGATGACGATGTGCTGAATTCGGAGTATGTCGGATGCCATCCGTGCATCAATACCTCGAGCCTCAGGATCAGATCAGAGGACATTTTCGGCAGATTTATCGAAGCTGTCGGGCACGACTATATTATCGTGCATGCCGAATAGAAAAAAATCAAATTCCTTCTTGACCTTGCAATCGCAATGTAGTATCATTTTCTGCGGTTAACCGCGCGGAGCGGGTTTTTTAAGCGTAGCACCCAAACTCCGGCGAGTCTGGTTTAAGGAGGAATTTTTAATTATGTATGCTATCATTCAGACAGGCGGCAAGCAGTACAGAGTGCAGCAGGGCGACGAGTTCAGAGTAGAGAAGCTCGAAGCTAACGTAGGCGATACAGTCGTATTTGACGAAGTCGTAGCTGTAGGCGGAGACAAGCTTGTTGTCGGCACACCATTCGTAGAGAACTGCTGCGTAGAGGCTGAGGTCCTCGAGCAGGGTAAGGCTGATAAGGTCATCATCTACAAGTACAAGGCTAAGAAGGATTATAGACGCAAAAACGGTCACAGACAGCCATACACACTGGTAAAGGTAACCGGAATCGGTGCTTCCGCCAAGAAGGCAGAGAAGGCCGCTAAGGCTGAAGAGCCTGCAAAGGAAGAAGCCAAGGCTGTAAAGGTCAGCGCTTCGATGAAGAAAGATGAGCTTCTGGCAGTTGCAAAAGAGATGGGAGTCGAGGTAGACGCAAAGGCTACAAAGGAAGGCTACAAAGGCTGACATCATCGCTGCTATCGAGGCTAAGTAATTTAGAGGAGGAAGCAAGATGTCAAGTAAAAAAGGAGTAGGAAGTTCCAAGAACGGCAGAGACTCCGAGGCGAAAAGACTTGGACTCAAGGTAGGTGCCGGTGAATTTGTAAGCGCAGGAAGCATCCTCATGAGACAGAGAGGAACAAAGTTCCACCCTGGCAACAATGTTGGCAAGGGCGGAGATGACACTCTGTTTGCTAAGATCGACGGAACAGTAAAGTTCGAGAGATACGACAAGAAGAGAAAGCAGATCAGCGTTTACAGCAAAGAAGCATAAATGCTTATGGCTCCTGCACGTGATGTGGGAGCCACTTTTATTTATCCAGAGAAATGTTTGTTGACAGAGCAGAAATAACGATAATATCGGGCAAGGGCGGCAATGGCGCAGTAACTTTCCGCAGAGATCCGTATGTACCGGACGGAGGTCCGGACGGCGGAGACGGAGGCAACGGCGGCAGTGTCATTTTCGTTGCCGATAAAAACCTGAGGACCCTCATGGACCTCAAGTATAAAAGAAAATATCAGGCTGAGAACGGCCAGCCGGGTATGAAGAGAAACCGCTTCGGCAAAAAGGGACAGGATCTCTATATCAAGGTACCTGTAGGCACAATGATCATTGACAAGGAGACCGGTCATCTGATGAAAGATCTCACAGCCGACGGAGACAGTGTTGTCGCGGCTAAAGGCGGACGCGGGGGCAGAGGGAACGTGCATTATAAAAGCAGCATCAGACAGGCTCCTAATTTTGCCGAGGCAGGAGGCGAAGCGAAGACGAGAGAGGTCATACTCGAGCTCAAGCTGATCGCTGATGTAGGCCTTCTCGGTTTCCCTAATGTCGGGAAATCCACTCTTCTGTCGGTGTGCACGAATTCCAAGCCGAAGATAGCGGGGTATCACTTTACGACCATCGATCCGAACCTCGGAGTCGTCTATCTGCATGATACCAGCTTCGTCATGGCTGATATCGCCGGCATCATTGAAGGCGCTTCACAGGGAGCCGGACTCGGATTCAAGTTCCTCAAGCACATAGAGCGCACAAAGGTGCTTATCCATGTAGTAGATGTCGCGGGCTCAGAAGGCAGGGATCCTATCGAAGACTATAAGAAGATCAATGCTGAGCTGGAGCAGTTCGATCCACGCCTTGCTCAGAAACCTCAGATCGTGGCCGCAAACAAGATCGATCTTGTGACAGACGAGGAGAAGTATCAGGAGTTCATGGATTTCATGGCTGAAGAAGGCCGCGAGGTATATCCGATAAGCGCTGCGGCCAGACAGGGCATAGATGAGCTCATGAACGCCGCACTGCTCGGAGTCGAAAACTATGTGGAGCCTGACGACGAGCCTATGACTATGTTTGACTTTGAAGCAGACGAAAATGAGGCCGATTACAGAACGGTAAGCGCGTATAAGGATGAAGACGGCATATATGTGCTCGAGGGCAAGCAGCTTCTCAAGATATTCCGTTCCACAAACTTTACGGACAGCGGTTCGATAAGATACCTCTACAACTACATCGAGAGGCAGGGCGGCATCAATCTTCTGAGACAGCTCGGGCTCAAAGAAGGCGATACAGTCAGGATAGAAGACTTCGAATTTGAGTTTACTGAAGATTAAATTCACCCGAATACGACATTTTTTGCACTTTATTCAGCATTAACAGCACGTGCATACGTAATATGACCGTAAAAGCGGTCATTTTTTGTTGCTTTAAGGTCGGTTTTTGTTTAAATTCATTCATTTTCGGAGTTTTCGGGCTGATTTGTCCGTAAAGAGGACTATCCTTATAATAAGAGCATCATAGGAGAGGAGCTGCAGCTGATGGCAGATAACGTTTCACAAAGAATAAGGGATGCTCTTGAAAGTCTGATCAGTGACAAAAAAACAGTTGTCAGGATCCTTTCCATTGTAATGATACTGCTCATTGCCGTGATACTGAGGATACACGAAGACAGCAAGGCAGACATCACGATCGAGTCTGCCGAGACTGCGGAAGAAACCGAACTCAGTGAAGACGGCAGCGGCCGGCTTCAGCTTTTCTATGTCGACATTGGAGGAGCGGTGGAGAAGCCGGGCGTTTACGAGGTCTCAAAAGGCACAAGACTATTCGAGGTCATAGACATGGCCGGAGGTTTGTCTGAAGATGCTGATACAGACCATGTAAACAGGGCGTCGTTTGTTGAAGACGGACAAAAGATAATAATACCTGAGAAAGGAAGTGACATTGCAGCAGCCGATGATAACCTGTCGTCAGCGTCTGCGGGATTCACAGAGGCGGGAAACGGTCTGGTAAATATTAACAGCGCTTCTGCTGATGAACTCAAGACGCTTAACGGTATAGGCGACGCGATAGCTGAAAGGATAATACAGTACAGAACAACGAGGGCTTTCAGGAGCAAAGAGGACATTATGTCTGTCGATGGGATAGGGAGCAAGATCTACGAAAAGATCAAAGACAACATAACAGTTTGAAAGTTGTTAGAAGGAGTTAGTCAAAATGTACGGTATCACGCAATCTGAAACAAAGATCATGAGAGATCTGGTTAAAGAACTTAACGAATTCAATAGTTATGTAAGAGCGGGATTCAGTCCTTTCGGACACGAATACATACAGGGCAACTATTTCTATGCGTTCAATCCTGCCCGCACCGCCGATAAGGATACTTATCTGCGTGACATAAAACTGTTGAAAACCATTAATGCAGTTCTTGATGAGAACTGCATAAACGTCAAAAGCAGGGGCTACACTTACCTGAGAGACGCCATCTGCATCATAATAGACAGAAAGAGCCTCGATGTATGCCTGGTGAAAGAAGTGTACCCGTATATCGCTGAGAAGCATCATATGAGCCTGTCCAAGGTGGAACACAACATCAGGAATGCTGTAGCATCAGCTCATAAAAAGTGCCGGACGTGTTATCCTGAAAGAAAATGCATTCTGAACAGCTTTGAGGGGAAGGTGACAAGCAAGAAGTTTCTTCTGAAAGCTGTACAGGAAGTAAGCAGCAGACTGCTGAAAGAGTTGAGCGTATGATTGAAACAGGCGCTCTATTCTGATAGAGTTTATTCTGTCACATTTTAATTGAAAGGCAGAACAGACAATGGAAAAGGAAAAGATCGACAGGATAAACGAACTGGCACATAAGTCAAAGGGCGAAGGTCTTACAGATGCCGAAAAAGAAGAGCAGAGGATCCTGAGAATGGAATTTCTGGCCGAAATAAGAGCGGACTTCAGGGTGACGCTCGAATCCATTGAGATAGTTGAAGAATCACCGCAAAGAAGTGATGAATTTATATGCTGAAAATGCTATAATTAATGGAAATTTTCGGACAAGGAGATATATATGAAAAACCTCGGAGTAAATGAAGTCAGAGATATGTTCAGGGATTTCTTCGTAAGCAAGGGCCACTATCCGGGCGGCTCCGCTTCGCTTATCCCTCGCAATGATAAAAGCCTTCTGATCATCAATTCGGGTATGGCGCCTCTCAAGCCGTATTTCGCCGGCACTGAGACTCCTCCTAAAAAGAGGATGACGACATGCCAGAAGTGCATCAGGACCAACGATATTGAAAACGTAGGAAAGACAGCCCGCCATGGCACTTTCTTTGAAATGCTCGGAAACTTCAGTTTCGGAGATTACTTCAAGAAGGAATCCCTTCAGTGGGGCTGGGAATTCTGCACGGAGTGGCTCGAGATGCCTAAAGAGAAGCTCTGGGCTACCATTTATGAGAATGACGATGAAGCCTATGAGATATGGCGCGATGTTATCGGAATGCCAGAGGAGAGGATAGTCCGCCTCGGCAAGGACGATAACTTCTGGGAGATAGGACTCGGTCCATGCGGACCGTGCTCGGAGATCTACTTCGACAGAGGTCCTGAGTGGGGCTGCGGCAAGCCTGACTGCAAGCCGGGCTGCGAATGCGACAGATACCTTGAGTTCTGGAACCACGTATTCACACAGTTCGACAAACAGGAAGACGGATCATATCCGAAGCTCGCGCATCCTAACATCGATACAGGAATGGGTCTCGAAAGACTCGCGTGCATCCTTCAGGGTGTGGATTCGATCTTTGATGTAGATACTGTCAAATACATCAGGGATTCGATCACAGACATGGCCGGCGTTGAGTATCAGGCCGGAAACCACAGCGTCGATGTAAGCGTAAGGATCATCACAGACCACCTGAGATCGATGACCTTCATGATTGGAGACGGCGTGCTTCCGAGCAACGAAGGCAGAGGATACATCCTCAAGAGGATAATAAGAAGGGCCGCAAGGCACTGCAAGCTTCTGGGCATCACACAGGCTAATCCGCTTGTAGAGCTCGCTGAAAGCGTAGTGACCACATCAGGTGCAGCTTATCCAGAGCTCGTTGAGAATCATGATTACATCATGAAGATCATCAAGATAGAAGAGGACAACTTCGCAAAGACTCTTGACAGAGGCGTTGAGATCCTTGACTCCTACATGGAGGAGATGGATGCTGAAGGCTCTTCCGTACTCTCCGGAGACCACGCGTTCAAGCTGTATGATACATACGGATTCCCTCTCGAGGTCACACAGGAGATACTCGAAGAGAAGGGAAAGACTGTCGATGTAGACGGCTTCACCGAAAAGATGAACGCTCAGAAAGAGCTCGCCAGAGCGAACCAGAGAGATACTGAGGGCGACGCGTGGAGAGACGCTTCCGAGTACAGCCACTTTGAGCCGACTGAGTTCCTTGGATATACTGAAGAAAAGGCCGTATCCAAAGTGCTCTACACCGGTGACTACGATGAGAACCGCAAGTTCATCATTTTCGAGTCGACACCGTTCTACGCCACGAGCGGCGGACAGGTATTCGATACAGGTATCGTTAAGCATGACGGTGATGAGCTGCGTGTAGTCGATGTAGTAAAGGAAAACGGCATATACCTTCATGTCATAGATCCTCAGGACACCGGACTGGTGATGCGCATCAAGCCGGGCGATGAGGCCGGTCTTGAGATCGATTCGATCAGAAGACATCAGATCGCAAGAGGTCACTCCGCAACACATCTGATGCAGCAGGCACTCAGAGATGTTCTGGGCGACCACGTAATGCAGGCCGGTTCATATGTCGATGACAACTACCTGAGATTCGACTTCAACCACTTCCAGCCTATGACAGCTGAGGAGATACGCAGGGTAGAAGAGATCGTTAACGAAAAGGTCGACGAATACCTGCCGATCAAGATGGAAGAGATGCCTATCGAAGAAGCCAAGAAGCTTGGAGCAATGGCTATTTTCGGCGAAAAGTACGGCGATATAGTAAGAGTCGTCAGCATGGGCGATTACAGCATCGAGTTCTGCGGCGGCACACATATCGACAACACCGGAAAGGTGGGCGGATTCAAGATCATAAGCGAAAGCGGCATAGCTGCAGGCGTAAGACGTATCGAGGCCATAACCGGTTCGAAGGTGATCAGCTATCTCGAAAATAAGGAAGCTGTGATCAGCACGGTAGCTGCATCTCTCAAGTCGAGCGAGTCTGATCTTACCAGAAAGGCAGCTCAGGTAATGGCGGATATCAAGGCTCTTGAATCAACCATTAAATCTATTAAGTCAGACAGGATAAGCAGCTCTGTTGATGATATAATATCTTCAGCAAAGGACGTTAACGGCGTAAAGCTTATCACTCTGAAATATGATGATGCTGATATCGAACAGCTCAGGAGCATATCAGATGCTGTCAAGGCAAAGGCAGACGGTGTCATACTTGTTCTGGCCGCTGTTAACGGCGGAAAAGTCACATTCATCGTATCTGTCAGTGAAGATCTCATTGGCAAGGGCTGGCATGCAGGCAAGCTTATCAAGGAGATCGCTGCAGCGGCAGGAGGAGGCGGCGGCGGAAAAGCCAATATGGCTCAGGCCGGCGCAAAAGATCCTTCAAAGGTAGATGCGGCATTCGCAAAGGCAGAGGAACTTATAGCGGGCTAGAGGGATAGTAAGGAGGCATAAAATGAGCAAAAATACTATCATGTTCGAAGGATTCAAGGACAGCCAGCTCAATAAGAAGGAAGCTCTTATTGAGATCTATTCGGCTCTTACGGATCGCGGCTACAATGCCATCGATCAGATCGTAGGATATCTTACATCGGGGGATCCTTCATATATCACAAGCCATAATAATGCCAGAAACCTCATTCTCAAGATCGACAGAGATGAGCTTCTCGAAGAGATACTTGTCAATTATCTCGATCTGGACAAAAAATAATGAGGATTCTCGGACTTGATGTAGGAACCAAAACAGTGGGGGTCGCGGTAAGCGACCCTCTTGGCGTTATCGCGACCGGAGTAACTACCATCGAAAGAGTGGGCATAAGAAAGGACACCGGCAAGGTTATCGATTATATCAGAGAGTACGGATGCGAGACTGTAGTCATAGGTCTGCCTCTAAGCCTCGACGGAGAAGATTCCGTGCAGACGCAGAAAGTGAGAGACTTCCGCACCATGCTTGAAAACAAGCTCAGAAGTTCGGGCCCGCTTTCAAAGGTAAAGATAGAGTGGCAGGACGAAAGATATTCTACGGTCGAAGCCGAAGAGGTGCTGATAGAAGCTAACATGAGCAGAGAAGACCGTAAAAAGATAATAGACCGTCAGGCCGCTATCGTCATACTTCAGAGATATCTCGACAGGATGCCTGCAAAGGAGGGCAGCAATGAATGACCTTCAGCTGGATTATTTCATGGCTGTAGCCACAAATCTAAGCTTCACAAAGACTTCTGAGGAGCTCTATGTATCCCAGCCGGCCATCTCGCGCCAGATCTCACAGCTCGAAAAAGAACTCGGATGCAAGCTATTTAAGCGCAATAACCAGGGGACCGAACTGACCGAGGAGGGAAGACTGTATTTTGACCTTTTCAGCAAATATAAAGCTGAATTCATAAACACCAGGCTGAGGGCAGAGCGCATCACAGGCAAAAGCAATGCTGTCATAAGAGTCGGATTCCTTGAGGGCTGGGATCTGTTCGACATCATTCCGCCGATGATGAAGAGATATAAAGAGGCATTTCCGGAATCGGAGGTCGTCATAAATTGCTGCGGTGTAAAAGAGCTGGCTACAGGACTGCTGACAGACACCCTTGACATAGTTGTTACGATACAGAACAGCGTTAAAATGTACAGCGAATTCGAATGTATCGATGCCGCAGAAATTCAGAAGATACTGCTGTTCGCTGCAAGCCATCCGCTGGCAAATAAGGAGCCGGGAGAGCTTACTCTCAAGGACTTCAGCAGCGACCTCTTCATCGCTCCGTGGGAGATAGTGGATAAGATGATCATAGATGCCATATCCAACTATACAAGGCCATACGGATTCATACCAAAGCTCAGATTCGTAAAGAACCACGAGTCTACAGTGACCTGCGTCAGAAACAATATGGGAGTCATGATAGGTGATGAATGGGTATGGGCAAAGAACGCTGATGACATCAGATGGATCCCGTTCAACGCGCATGATATTATCGCTGTGGCGCGTCTTCGGACAAAAGATAACGATAATGTGCTGGCAATGGAAAAAATATTATCAGACATTGTAAAAACACACAAAAACAAGGACGATGCTCACAGGCTGTAACCCTTGCAAATAAAGGTTCATAACCATATGGTTATGAACCTGAACTGTATTAGCAATTATACAAAGCAGGACTATACTTGTAAAATATTTAACAAGATATAATCTGCTTTTTATTTATGAAAAAAACCTGGAGGGAGAAAAAGAAAATGCAGAAAAGCGCAAAATTGACAGCAGTATATGCACTTATCATGGACCTGCCGCTGAGCCTTGTTATCACACTTGTAGCTCTGGCACTTTCAAACATCGACGCACCTGGCAGCCTTAACGGGCCTAACTACATCAGAATGGCGTGCCTTGCTTACGTAGTTACATTCTTTGTAAACTTCATCCACGCTGAAAGATGGGGCTTCGCATTTGCTGCAAAGCATTCACAGCCTGGAACACTAAAGTTCGGAATCCTTCTGAATGTTGTAGTTGCAGCTGTGTTCTGCGTAATACTCGATCTCATCATGACAGCTGTAGGAATGGCTGCAGGCGGAAACTTCGCTTTCGGACCATCATCGCGTTCTTCTGGAACAATTTCGCTGACAAGTGGTCAAGAGCTATCTGCAACGAGCCTGCTCCACAGATGCCGGGCGGCCCTGAGCACAAATAAAAAATACACAAATTCTTTAGAAATCAATGTACTGACATTGATATAATAAATCAGTCAGAGTAAGTTGTTTCAAACAATATCTTCAGATAGTTTGTAGAACACATATTGCAGGAGGGAAAACAATATGAAGATTCTGGGAATTTCACTGGGAACTAAGAACGGTAACAATGACACAATGTGCAGAGTCGCTCTCGAAGAGTGCCAGAAGCTCGGTGCTGAGATCGAATTCATCCATCTCTTTGACTGGGATCTCCAGACATGCACAGGCTGCGTAGCCTGCTCCAGAGGACTCGTAATGGGCAAGGGCATGATCTGCACAAGAAAAGACGATTACAAGGCTCTCTATGAGAAGATGGTAGAGGCTGACGGTCTGCTCGTAGTAGATCCTATCTATGAATCCGGCGGATCCGGACTCTTCCACATTATGTGCGACAGAATGGGTCCTGGACACGATACAGGTATGCTCATGATGCTCGACGGAAAGCTTAAAGAACAGGGCAAGGAAGGCCTGAATCCTCGTTACTTCAGACAGAAGGCTACTTCGTATGTTGGTATCGGCGGTTCTGACTGGGCATGCCGCGTAGAGACAGACCATGCAATGCTGTCCCTGTCCCCTGGCTGGAAGGTAATCAACAACGATTACTTCTCCTGGAGCAAGGATGTTATCATGCAGGACGACAAGGTAGAGCGCATGAAGGAAATCGGCAGAAACCTTGTTGAAGCTGCTCAGTATATCATCGACAACAATGTCATGATCCCGGGTTCCGAGAATCTGGATCTCTGGAAGGGTGAGGAAGGCGGATGCCCGCACTGCCACGGCAACAACTTCTACATTTTCCCTGGCACAAACCATGCTGTCTGCGAGCTCTGCGGTCTTGAAGGTCACCTCGAGATGACAGAC